>JACNLR010000106.1 GCA_014381385.1 Planctomycetota bacterium
AAGAAAGTCGCATCGCTTCTTGGTAATGCCCCATGGCAAGTGCCTTGGAGGCTGCTGCAAGTTGCGCCTCCTTACTTCCGGGTTCTGGCACATTCTTAAGCACCCAGTCATCGGTTTGAATATCAAGGTCAAACGAATTTTGTGCAAGTGCGATTTGGCTCATGAAGAGGGCGATTGTAAAAGTGTAAATTCGGCACATATGTACATCATAATCACGCAGAGCAATCAAAGTTGCCGATGAGAGAAAAGGTTGCAACCAATAGTGGATGTAAACGAAAGGGCAAGGACGCCCAGAACTGGAAGCCAAGGACGGCCAAGATGCGCAAAGTAGCGATCCATTGTTATAGTTATGCCCTCATTGGGCTATGCACGGGTTCCGCTTATGCCATGGAATCAACAACCCTTGCGCTTCAAGGTAGCCCTAACCAAACTATTTATTCGATGTTTTTCGATTCATGGCGACTTCTTTTGTTTCTGGGTATTGCGGCGGGTCTTATCAACTTACTTGCGAGGCGGAGTAACCGCGAAGCGCTTGGAATCAGCATTCCAACGGCCTTCTTTGCCTATCCAATAGCATTTGGGCTCGGCATCCTCGCACTGTTCCTCGTTTGTCTTTCCCTGACAACCTTGCCGACATTCCCTCTACTGGTACTTGCCCAGTTATGTTTATTGATGGCATGGACGAGCTATCAAAAAACCAAAATCCGCAATCAGACTACCCCAACAGCAGAGGTGAAACCTCAAACGCAAACCAACAAAGTGGTTGGACGTTCAATTATTACTATTGAACTGGGAAGATCCCTTCTGGGGCTTCCCTCTGGCGACGAAAGTCGAAATGTAATTGATCAAATAGCATCCCTTCGCGCTGTCATTTTTGAAAAAATTGGACTGAAAATCCCGTCAATTCAGATCAAAGACAATTTGAAATTGCCAACCAATACATATCGCATCTCTGTACGAAACGGAATAGTCGGCGAGGGCGTGGTCTACGCTGACAGGTACATGGTTATAGAGGATGAAAAAAGCCGTTCGGTTATCGAGGGGATACAAGAGCAAGACCCAGTGTTTGGTTTGCCAGTTTTATGGATTACACAAGAGCTTCAAGAGGAAGTTGGTGGGCTCTTTGTGCAGGTTATGGATCCGGTTTCTGTAATAATTACGCATCTTTCAAAATTAGTGGAGAAGCACGCGGCCGAGTTGCTCACTCGGGATGAAACATTTTCCATGGTAGAGGAACTCAGGATAAGTTCCCCTCGACTCGTTGATGGGGTCATCGGCAAGACAATTACGCTCTCCCGTTTCCACCGAATCCTAAAAGCATTGCTTGAAGAAAAAGTTTCAGTGAAAGACCTGCCCCTTATTATTGAAACCGCTGCTGACACCGCTACGTTGCCCATCGAAAACAGTATTGAGGAAATCCGAGGATCGCTTCGCAGGCAAATTTGCGCGATCGTGTCGACGCCGGAACTCGACGGACAGCAAGTTATTTCGTGTGTTAAGTTGCCCCTTCGTGTTGAAACTGCAATAGCAAACGGCAAACTCTCGAAAGATCAAATAGCAAATGCTCTGCATCGTGCTGCAAGCACACTTGTCACGGACGGATTGCCAATCGTAGTCGTCACTTCAAGTACGAACCGCCGTAAAGTGCAAGCGCGGATTTCTAGCGGCAAGGATGAAGTGATTGTATTGAGCAAGGATGAAATCGTTCCTGAAGTTAGCCTGAATGTGGTAGGCACACTTGAACTAGAAGTGCAGAGTACATCGAAGTCATCTCAGAAGTTGGACACTGGCGACAAGATGAAAACTATTGCCTATGCTCGCTTAGCCCTAGACCAATGCAGCGAACAACAAGTATCACAAAGCTCGATTGCACTAGATCTCGCTGAGATTAAAACACTCGTCGGGGAAGTCCTCTCGAGCGAAAAAGCGAAACGACGATCCCCACACCTTGTATCAGTGCAAAAGTCACTCCTTTCGCAGGGCATTGACACGAAACTTGCCTCGGAAATAGTGCAGCGATTGCATGCGGACCCTTCTGTATGCGAAGAAGAAATACACGCTAGCATGATGCGCGAACTCATTGCTAGGCTCCCTCAGTCTGTGCCACCGCCAAGTAGGGGACTACGCAAATCAACCGTGATTGCACTTGTGGGTCCGACTGGAGTTGGCAAAACGACAACGATAGCGAAACTTGCAACAAAATTTCGCATGCAGCAAGGGAGAAGCGTTTCTCTTATCACTGCGGACACGTACAGAGTCGCTGCGGTAGACCAACTCCAGCAATATGCAGAGTTGTTTGACGCTACGCTTGAGATTGCAGGCACGGCTGAGCAAATGCAATATGCAATTGATGCGTGCAGACATACAGATATTGTATTGATTGATACCGCGGGTAGAAGCGCATCTGATTGCGATCGAATTCAAGAGACGGCAAGTATCTTAGAGGTAGCGTCTCCGGATGAAACACACCTTGTACTTAGCGCAGCAACTTCGATGTCAGCCTCACAGAGAGCTGCAAGCAGTTTTTTGGTGACGGGGTACGACCGCATCATCGTTTCGAAACTCGACGAGGTAGACATGCTTGGCGAGACTATTTCGGCCCTTTGTGCAATCGGAAGACCTTTGAGTTGGTTTACCGATGGTCAGGATATATCGTCGCACATAAATCTTGCCCGTCCAAGGCAACTTGTCGATGCCGCCTTTCAATCGCAACAGCCGATAACTCTTTAGGGTTATGCAAGTTACAACGATTGTGATAGCGGGGTCGATGTTCCAATATAACCACCAAAAACGGGATTTTCCGTCCTAAATTCTGCGCTATTCTCGGACCCATGGTATGGCTAGCTAGCTGGGATGGTTGGTGTAACTGGATTGTATTTTTCGATTTGTTGAACAAAAACTCGTGTGAAACGACTTTCAATAGGTGTCGCACTTGCGGCAAAATTAAAAATTCATGACAAACAACCCCAACACCACATCTCCCAAACCGCTCTTTGCTTGTTATAGTCTTGGCAACATCAATGCCAAGGATCGGCAAGATGATGATAAAAGTACTTACGTGCGTACGTTCGTATTTCTCTGGTGACAGGGTCAAGGAGTAGACCAATGCCAAGTGCAACAATTGACAGTAGTAAAAAAATCACAAGAGCTTCCCTCAAAGGTAACATCCCTAAGGGACTTGATGGAACGATACAAACACCAAGCGGAGAAATGATTCTCCTTGATGTTTGGATTGCTTACAAGAGTGACCCGACTGTGGAGTTTCGAAATGTGCTCATGGAACAGTATCTGCAAGTCGTGCGATACACCGCCGAGCGCGTGCATACGAAACTCCCATCGGAAGTAGACGTGGATGATTTGTATTCAGCCGGCTTGTTCGGATTAATGCAAGCAATTGACGCTTACGATTTGACACTTGGGTTTAAATTTGAAACCTATTGCAGTCAACGAATTCGCGGGGCGATTTACGATGAACTACGCGCGATGGACTGGGTACCTCGACTTGTACGCTCAAGAAGTTCCAAAGTCGACCGTGCTCGAAAATCTATCGAGATGGAAACCGGGGACAAGGCGACAGATGACCAAATTATCGATCACCTTGAAGTTGATTCGACAGAATATGAAAAAATTGAGCGAGATTCACGGCCTGTGATGATGACATCGTTGAATCGAAAAGCATACGACAGCGATTCATCAAAGGAAGTGCAGGAGATTGATGTGATTCGAGATCAGCGGCAAGAAAACCCAGTGCTTGAATTGCAAAAGAAAGACCTTCAACTTTTGCTCACGAAGGGATTGACACGCGCCGAGCGAATGATTGTTGTCTTGTACTACTATGAAGAAATGACAATGAAAGAAATTGGTTTGACACTTGACTTGTCTGAATCTCGAGTTAGCCAAATGCATTCGTCGATTCTTGCTCGTCTTAAATCACAGATGCAACATCGTAGTAAAGAATTCAAATAAACGTACGTATTCCCAACTGGTTCGACATGTAAAAGACCGCGACGAAAGTCGCGGTCTTTTGTTGTTACTTAGAAAGTGTGTTAATTTGACCAAGCACTAATGACTGCAAGAACATCTTGCACGTTCACTATCCCGTCGTTGTTCACGTCTTCGGGGCAGGCAGGACATTCGCCCCAGTTTCCTACAACGGCAAGCAAGTCGGATACATTGACGAAGCCGTCGTTATTCACATCTTCAGGAATAGTTTCATCCATTGGCGTAAGCAGGTACGGTCGTCTAGAACCATCGGGATATTCACCAAGGGCGGAGATATGCCCTTCATTATTAATCCCTTTTGCATTTGTAATTGTTACGTCTATGTCTGGGACAATAAAATTGTTGAGGTCATACAATTCACCATCTATCCAGAGAAAGCCATGCATGGTTCCGTCAGGATATTGTGCTTGTCCAACAATGTGGCCAAGGTCGTTTATTGCATACGCACGACTTTCATCGCCACCGAATGTGCCCAGGTCAGTCATGCCAGATTTAAGCGTATAAGCAAATGCATGCCAATACGTATCATCAACTTTGGAAAATCCTGCAACAATTCTGTTGTTGTTTATTGCGCGTGCTTGGGCTGCGCCACCTCCAAGGTCACCAAGGTCCGTCATTTGCGCAATGTTACCGGCAGGAATCCCGAAAGCGCGTATTTTTCCTTCGGGGTTTCTTGCCATGCCAACAACATCATTTAACTCGTTGATAGCAAACGCTTGGCTTTCATCGCCACCGAAGGTTGGGATTTCATCCCAGACTTCGTCGTGTTTAATGAAACCGCGAAGGTCAAATGGGACTCCGCCTGCAAGCCCGACAATCCAGCCATTATTATTGATATCTTTTGCTTGGCTATAGTTCACAGCGGCCCACGCTGGTGCACCTAAATCATTCATTTGTTCGCCATCCCAATGGAAGGCATGAAATTGTCCATTTGGAGCGCTCGAATATCCAACAACATCAGCATAGTCGTTCATACCGAAAGCCCAGACATATCCGCCATTTGGATAGGTCAGTGGCACAATGTGAACAAGTTGGTTTCCGTCCCAAATGAAACTGTGTTGCCCAAAACCATTTGGTGCATCGCCGATTCCTGCAACTTGGCCGGATTCATTCATTGCTGTGACATAACAGTTACCATCACTAATGCAACCTAAATCAATTGCATCAAATGGGCTCGGAGTGGTCATCAACGTTGCGATAATAATAGAAGTAAACATAAAGAAACTCCTTTCTCTAGGAGCGGCACCATTGCCACCATAATACCAAGCGTAAATGGTGTATTTCCTCCGTAACCAACGTACGCCATAAACAATGGCATATCCAGTAAAAAATGCCACAATGTGGCATTTTAACTCTCTGAGATTGTGTTATTGATGCACTATTGTCCCCAGGCACCGATGACAGCGAGTAAGTCAACGACATCGACCATAGAGTCTCCATTGATATCTTCGTTAGGGGGGTAGCATCATTGCTACCAATAAAAAGGCGAAAAATTACTTTTTCTCACGCAACTAGCATGGCACAAAACATACATTTATGCATTTATGCAAGAAAAAAACTATCCCGCGGGAAAGATTATTGCTGGCACGAGGTGGAAACGAGGACTTCAGCGGTGGTTTTTTCGAGAACTTCGTCAATCGTGACATCTGGAGCGAGTTCAGTAACTTCAAAACGTCGTTTTTCTTCGTTCATTTCCATGACGCACAAATCCGTAATAATCATGTCGATGCATCGAAGACCCGTAAGCGGGAGGGTGCAAGCAGGAATAAGTTTTGGGTCACCTTTGCGGGTGACGTGATCCATGATGACAACGACCTTATTTACGCCTGCGACCAAATCCATCGCGCCGCCCATGCCCTTAATCATCTTTCCGGGAATCATCCAGTTTGCAATGTCGCCTTCTTGTGATATTTCCATCGCCCCAAGAATCGCAAGGTCAATATGTCCACCACGAATCATCTCAAATGATTCAGCGGAAGAAAAGTAACTTGCCCCAGGGACGGCTGTGACAGTTTGTTTTCCGGCGTTAATTAGGTCAGCATCAACATTATCTTCAGTCGGAAATTCGCCCATCCCAAGCAGTCCATTTTCGGACTGTAGCCAAACTTGCATTCCATCAGGAACATAGTTGGCGACAAGGGTAGGCATTCCAATCCCTAAGTTGACGTAAAAGCCGTCTCTGAGTTCTTGAGCGGCACGCTTTGCAATTCCGTTTCTATCTAGTGGCATATGGGGATAATACCACCTCTTGGTGTGTTAGAATACAGGGATGACAACAACAACATTTTCATCGTTACTCGAACATCCATGGGTCGTCGATCCATCTGATGCAACCGACAGCCACACCATCTCCTACAACCCAGCAACTGGTGAGCCAATTGCTGCTGTAAGAAGGCAGACAAATGAGGAATACAACGACCAAGTTGCCCGTTCCAACGCAATTTTTAAGGAATGGCGGATGTTACCCGCACCAAAACGTGGTGAACTTGTACGACGAATCGGAAATGCATTCCGTGAATACGAGCGACCCCTTGGTGAACTTGTTGCCATGGAAGCAGGAAAGATTATTGCAGAAGGTATTGGGGAAGTTGTTGAATGTATCGACATCGCTGACTTTGCAGTTGGTTTATCCCGTCAACTTTACGGATTGACAATCGCATCTGAACGACCACGCCACGCAATGATGGAACAATGGCAACCACTTGGAACAATCGGCATTATTTCCGCGTTCAATTTCCCCGTTGCTGTCTGGGCTTGGAACTCAATGCTTGCTGCAGTTTGCGGTGACACAATGATTTGGAAACCAAGTAGCACAACTCCACTTACCGCAATTGCAATGACAAACGTAGCACACGAAGTCATGCGAAACCAAGACATCTTCACTCCCGAACACGGAGACCCTTGCGATGTGTTTGGTTTAGTTTTCGGTTCACGCGAAGAAGTAGGCGAACCGCTTCTTGCTGACCGAAGAATTCCACTCATCAGTGCAACTGGTTCCTGCAAAATGGGTCGACGAGTAGGTGAAGTTGTGGGTGGTCGCCTTGCAAAGTCATTGCTTGAACTTGGCGGAAACAACGCAATCATTATTATGGACGATGCGGACTTAGACATGGTCATAAGAGGTACGCTCTTTGGTGCAGTTGGAACAGCAGGGCAGCGATGTACTTCAACACGTCGGTTGCTCTGCCACGAATCAGTCGTTGATGAAGTAACCAACGGTTTGCTGAAAGCATACGAGCAAGTACAAATAGGCAATCCTCTTGATGATTCCACTTTGATGGGACCACTTATTACCGAGTATGCAGTCGAAGATATGCGCAACGCACTTGTACAAGCAAAAGAAGAGGGCTGCGAAATACTTTGTGGTGGCATCGAAGGAATCGAACGATGGGCAGATCGCCCAGGCAACTTCGTAGAACCAACAATTGTGAAAGTTCCAAGAGGCACGCAACCAGAAGTAACGAAAGACGAAACCTTTGCGCCAATTTTATATATCTTTACGATAAGCGATTTAGATGAAGCACTCGAAATGCATAACAACGTAGACCAAGGTCTCAGCAGTGCAATCTTTACAAACTCCATGCGAAGCGCTGGTCGCTTCCTCTCACCAGAGGGTTCTGACTGCGGAATTGCAAATGTCAACATTGGTACGAGTGGTGCTGAAATTGGTGGTGCGTTTGGTGGTGAAAAAGATACTGGCGGCGGTCGCGAATCGGGCTCAGATTCTTGGAAGGTCTACATGCGAAGACAAACATGTACTACTAACTGGAGCGACGAAATGCCACTGGCACAAGGAATTGAATTCGGTTAATGCTACTGAAACGTCCCGCTACGATTCACTTGCAAGATGGTTTGTTCGTTCCAGATGGAGTGGACATGGAAGAAGTGGATCGTCGCTGGGAACTACTCTGCAATAACAATCCGGCATGTTTTGACGGGACGTTGTTGCATGTTTTAGGCGCCCAGCGAAATGGTTGTGGCGGTGCGAATGTTCATGTGATGCCTTGTTCCTACAGATTTTTTGCAGTGCAAGACGAAACGTACGATTTAGGTGTTCGCACCCTTGGAGTTAAAGGAATTACAGAATTTGATGGAGCATATCTCTTTGGCAAACGTAGCCAAACCGTTCGGCATTATGCAGGGGAGTGGGAGTTTGCTCCTGCTGGTTGCGTTCCACCAGAAATTTCCCCAGACAAAACAATCGAAAAAGAACTGTTGGAAGAAACCGGCTTAGAACTAGCATCACCACCCGTTGCTGTAGCAATACTCTTCGACGAAATCACAAAAACGTGGGAACTTGTTTACAGATTGCGCTCCTCGAGCAATCAACTTGATGGAAATGATGAGTACCAAGCACTTAAGTGGCTTGAAAAGACTGATTTTCCAACCGATATGAGGACTATCTCAGCAGCGATGTTGCCATATGTTCGCAGTTCAACAATTCCAAACTAAACAAGCTAATACCTCATATTTGATTTCTCATAAAGTTTGGGCATTTCTCGGTTCGATATGTGGTGTATAGATTAAGGGACTCTTTCGAAAACAAAAATTGTCACGAGGATTTATTAATGTGCAAGCAAACAACTTTAATAGTAGGTATGGCAGTTAGTTCCCTCCTCTTTACTAGTGCAGTATCAGCAGATTTTCAAGGGATTTCTGTTGACATCCTCGATAGTGGGCTCGGGATAGGTTTGACCTATCGTGTTTATGTTGACGTTGAGGAAGGCGATCAAGTTAATGCAATTTGGGGAGATGGTGACAACTCATTAATTATCGAATCAAGCACTAGTTTTTACCAAAACGAGTACGGCGGGTATGGAACACCATCGGAATCATTATTCAGTTTTTTCCCATCACTTGAATACGATAGCTTCGTGACCATAGGTCTTTTAAATAATACTGGTGATGCGATGTGGGATATTGGTATTGATTGGACTGACTTTGAAGATAATGGAGGTGCAATTTCCACGGACAACGGAATTTGGTTTGCTACCCCAGATGAGGCACAGGTTTATGAACAGGATGGTCGTGTGCTCATTGGACAATTTACAACAGATGGCGTAGGTGCATTTGAAGACGGCAATTCATTTGGGTATGTTAATATTCTTGGGAAAAATGCAGATCTGAATCTGACGAGTTGGCAATATCACAACGTTTCACTGAGAATACCTGCACCAGGTGCAATCGCGGTTTTTGGTCTTGCTGGCTTCTTAGGTGTCAAACGACGAAAATAATTTTTGCTTTAAGAAACTTCAAGATACTTTGAAACACTCTTCAAATCGTTTACGATTTGGGGAGTGATTTTCAATGTAAAGGAAGCACCTTTTTCGCATCGAACTGTTCTTGTCGCTCTTGGGCGATCAAACCAAACACGTCCAGCACGAATGGTGTACTTGATGTCCTTTTGCTTTCGCCTACGTTGTAGCATCGAAAGGTCCTTCTTGGCGTGTGGTTGCATCCACATTAAGCGCTCAATCGTCTTGCGAGAAGCAGGGCGAGTTGGGGCTTTGACAATGGTGAATGTCACTTCAGAATTTGGAACAATTTTGTCTGCTGTATCTTTTGCCATCATGGACTCCGTTTCGAGCCACGTAGTGTACCAATCTACGGCTGTTGGGTAAAGCCCTGCAAATGCGAAAAGGTCTTTGCGAGGGTACAATGCCCCATTGAGCGTAGGTTCAGAGGGCTTTTTGCGATGACACAACCAAAAATTGACCAACTTGAAACGGTTTCTGTTCGCTTTTGTGGCGACAGCGGGGATGGCATGCAAATGACGGGAAGCCACTTTACCGATAGCGTTGCGCTTGCTGGAAATGATTTTGCAACTGCTCCTGATTTTCCATCTGAAATTCGAGCCCCTAAAGGAACGATTTTTGGGGTCTCTGGTTTTCAGGTGCAGTTTGCGTCCACTGATATCCATACCCCAGGAGATATTGTGCATGCTTTGGTCGCCATGAATCCTGCTGGCTTCAAGAGTAACATCGGCGACGTGGAGCATGGCGGCATAGTGATTGTCAACGAAGATGAGTTTGACAAAAAGCATCTTGAAAAATGTTGCTACGAGGAAGGGTATAACCCGCTTGATGATGATGAACTGCTATCACAATTTAAATTAATTCGCGTACCAATGAGCCGGTTAACTCGGGAGTCGCTTGTTGATGAAACCGAGAACGTTTCAGTTAAAGACATCGACAGGTGTCGAAACATGTTTGCTCTTGGAATTGTTTCTTGGTTGTATTCACGTGACGTTCAGCCAACCATTGAACGCTTACAAACGTATTTTGGTGAAGTAAAAAAGAAGCCGCACGTCGCGGATTTGAATGTTCGTGCATTGAAGGCAGGATATTACTTTGGTGAGACCGCCGAACTCTTTCCATCGAGATACCAAGTGGGTCCTGCTGAACTTCCTGCTGGTGACTACCGCCGCATTTCTGGGAACGAAGCAATCGTGCTGGGCTTAACAACCGCAGCAACAAAAGCAAACAAGGAATTGCTCTATGCAAGTTATCCGATTACCCCTGCATCTGACATATTGCATGGGTTGGCACGATTAAAACATCATGGAATCCGCACATTCCAAGCTGAAGATGAAATAGCATCGGTGATGGCTGCAATCGGAGCATCGTTTGCAGGCGACATTGCAGTTTGTGGAACTTCTGGTCCAGGGCTCGCTTTAAAAAGTGAAGCGATAGGTTTAGCAGTCATTATGGAGTTGCCACTTGTTGTGATTAACGTGCAACGAGCAGGTCCTGCAACTGGAATGCCGACCAAATCAGAGCAAGCCGACTTGATGCAAGCAATGTTTGGTCGCACAGGTGAGTCACCTGTCATTGTCTTGGCGGCATCGTCGCCAAGCGATTGTTTTGAAATGGCAATCGAAGCTGTGCGCCTTTCGGTTGCCGCGATGTGCCCAGTAATTTTGTTAAGCGAAGGAACAATCGCGAACGCAGCTGAGCCATGGCGAATTCCAAACGTGCAAGAGATCCCTGAGATTGAAACATCGCATCCGAGTGCTAATGGTGAATACTTCCAGCCGTATAAACGAAACCCAGATACTCTTGCTCGGGAGTGGGCAACTCCCGGAACCTTTGGTCTTGAGCATCGAATTGGTGGATTAGAAAAAGAAGATGGCTCTGGCAATGTTTGTTATGACCATGACAATCATGAAAAGATGATGACGTTGCGGTCCGAAAAAATACAACGTTTGCAATCTGTCATTCCTGAATTAGAAGTGAAAGGCAATGGGGATACGTTGATTCTTGGGTGGGGTGGAACACGTGGAAGTATTTTGACCGCAGCAAATCAACTTCGCTCTGAAGGCACCCAAGTCGCAACAGCGCACCTTCGCCACATCAATCCATTTCCCAAGAATTTGGGCAAGGTGTTGGAGTCGTTTGACCGAGTCATTATTCCCGAAGTAAACGCTGGACAACTTCGTTCTCTAATCCGAAGCGAATTTCTTGTTGATGCAATTGGCATCAACAATCTTTCTGGGCGTTCGTTCTTTGTACACGAACTGAAAGAACAAATAGAAAAAATCATAAGGGAGCAAGCATGAACGATATTGCACTCCCTACCTATAAACCCAAGGATTTTGCAACTGACCAAGACGTGCGTTGGTGCCCCGGTTGCGGTGATTACGCAGTGCTTACTGCAATGCGAAAAACGGTAGCAAGCTTAGGTGTCAAGAAAGAAGACATTGTTTTTGTTTCGGGCATTGGCTGCGCGGCACGTTTTCCGTATTACATGAACACATACGGCGCGCACACGCTTCACGGCCGAGCTCCAGCTTTTGCAACTGGCGTGAAACTTGCTAACCCAAACTTGACAGTTTTTGTTGTTTCTGGCGACGGTGATTTGCTTTCAATTGGCGGTAACCACACGATACATGCAATGCGGCGAAACATAGATATCAATATTGTTCTCCTGAATAATAAAATTTATGGACTTACAAAAGGGCAGTATTCGCCAACGAGCGAAGTGGGCAAGATGACAAAGTCATCACCTCACGGATCGCTTGATGCGCCGATGAATCCAATCGCCACTGCAATTGCAAGTGGATGCACGTTTATTGCTCGTTCGCTTGATGTGGATGTAAAACTTTTGACATCCTTACTCGATCGTGGCGCTCGCCATAGAGGCACTTCGTTTGTCGAGGTGTATCAGGACTGTAATGTATTCAATCACGAGGCCTGGTTTTACGCTTCTCAAAAAGAAACAAGAAAAGAAAATACAATTTTTCTCGAACATGGAAAGCCGCTACTGTTTGGAAAAGAAAACGAAAAGGCAATTTGCAGAAACGATGAAGCCATCGAAATCGGTTCTCCAGAAAGCGGTAACGTTCTTGTGCACGACGAAACGAATATAGAGCAAGCATTTATGCTTAGCCAACTTTTTCAACCCGAGTTTCCTGAACCACTTGGCGTTTTTTATGTAAATGACAATCAACCAACATACAATGACATGTTGCACGAGCAAGTGGATGAAGTGAAATCTAAGCACGGCGACGTTGACTTGCAAGAACTTGTTTCTGGTTCAAATGTTTGGAAAGTTACATAGTGATGAAATCGTTTGATGTCATTGTCATTGGCGGAGGGCATGCAGGAGTAGAAGCAGCGTGGGCAGCATCATCGATACTTCAAGATGGCAAAGTTGCATTTGTAACAATGGACCCCCGAAATATTGGGGTCATGAGTTGTAACCCTGCAATTGGCGGCCTTGGCAAGGGACAAATTGTTCGAGAAATAGACGCGCTTGGCGGTGTTATGGCAAGAGCAATTGATGCAACTGGCATCATGTTCAAAATGTTGAATACATCTAAGGGACCTGCGGTATGGGGACCAAGAGCCCAAGCAGACAAAGACGCGTACCGCGATGAAATTCAACGGTTGGTTGCAACAAGAAACAACATCGATGTAATTGAGGGCACAGTTGACGACTTGCTTGTTGAAGAGGGCGAAATAAAAGGTGTAATGCTCGATGAACCGTTGCATGCAAAAGCCGTCGTTTTAACAACGGGAACATTTATGCGCGGGCTCATGCACACAGGCGACAAAACAGAAAAAGGTGGTCGTGTAGGCGAAAGAACTGCTGAAGGCATCTCAGCAACACTCCGTGGGTTGGGATTTGATCTTGGACGCCTAAAAACAGGTACGCCTCCGCGGCTTTCAAAGAAAAGTATTGACTGGGATTCTTTACCCTCTCAACTTGGAGACGAATCGCCCACGCCTTTTAGTGATTTGCCCACAGAAGTATTCCCTGTGTTATCCCAAGTGGATTGCCGAATAACTGCAACGACCCACGAAATGCATACGCTCATAAAAGAAAATCTTGACAGAGCGCCAATGTACAACGAGCAAATCGACGCAGAAAGCGGTCCACGGTATTGCCCCTCAATCGAAGACAAGGTCGTTCGATTTGCAGAGCGCGATGCTCACCATGTTTTCCTTGAACCAGAAACAGTCGATGGTGATTCTATTTATTGCAACGGTATTTCAACTTCGCTTCCAGAAGATGTGCAGGAAAAATTTGTGCGAATGATGAATGGTTGCCAGCACGCAGAAATTTTGCAAATGGGTTATGCAGTGGAGTACGACATTGTTCGTCCCCACCAAATCAATGCAACGTGTGAAACAAAACTTGTAAAAGGTTTGTTCCTTGCAGGACAAATCAACGGAACCAGTGGATACGAAGAAGCAGCGGGGCAGGGACTCCTTGCTGGGTTGAACGCAGCAAGAAATGCCAAAAGCAAGGAACCAATTATGCTTGGTCGAGAGCAAGCATACATCGGCGTGATGATGGATGACTTGGTGACGACCCTACCACGTGAACCTTATCGTATGTTTACAAGCAGGGCTGAGCATCGGTTGCTACTTCGTGCGGATAATTCGGATGAACGCTTGACGCCATTTGGACGCGAATTTGGATTGGTGTGCGACTCGCGTTGGAGCGCATGGGAAAAACGCAAACAAGAACTCTACACAATCAAAACCGAAATAGAAAAACGAAAACTTAGCCAACTTGCAAAACGTTCAGACACGACGATTAAAGAGTTGCAAGCAAAGTTAGCGGAGTTTGATCCGAAACTCGTGCACAGGGTTGTTTCAGATATTCGCTACGAGGGGTACATTGTTCGCCAGCACGCGGAAATTAAACGGCAAGCAAAGACGGAAGGGCGGAAAATTCCCCCGAACTTAGACCCAACAACAATCAGTGGTCTTCGCAACGAAGCCATTGATGTATTGAACGAGTTTAAACCAACGACACTAGGCCAAGCATCACGACTTGCAGGAATCACACCTGCTGATATAACGCTGATTTCAATTGCGATTGGTCGATTTAGCCAATCCGCATAAAATTAATCTTATTGGTTTTCGCTTTCAGTTAATTTCTTGGCACGTTGAATTGATTTGTGGAAATATTTCTGAAGTTCTTCTTGGGAAAGTAGGTCGGTAAGATATTTGCTACATAAATTCGTGATTCGCGAAGTTCAAGCATTTGAATTTGTTCTTCGCTCTTTTGCTTGCCAGTGCAAAGAATAATTCATATTGGCTGGTCAATACCATTGATTTTTTTACGGTACTAGTTTGTCCCTAAGAGTTTTATAGTACTCTCTTCTCATCAAGAAGCGACGCAATGGAATTAGAGATTTGTGCACCCATATGACGAAGTATTCTATGAGCACTTACCTTCAGAACTTTATGCACATATGACTGTTGGCATACACACTCAACAATAAAACTGCTAGTTCCGATGCGGGTCGGGCTGTAGATTAAAGACCTCCGTAGGAAAGGATTGCTAATCATGGATGATGCACAAAAAGCTCGATTTTGGCTCGCCGTAGCCGCTGTAACAATACTTAACCTAGGCATCTGGATGTTCCTTGTCACCCAAAGTGGTGGTCCAACAACCATCCGAATCGCACATGCAACCAATGCAACCCAATTTGAATACTCTGGTCGACTAGAAATCCGCTTTGACCGCAATGTCTTTGAGGGCAAGGTTTGGGACGAGGCACTTCCAGAATCCCCGTTTCTTATAGATCCGCCTATAAATGGCGAGTGGATCATTCGCGGAAGTGACACCATTGTATTTGAGCCAAGCTCACCGCCACCACCAGGGCACCGATACTTCATTCATCCCGCCGAGGGGCATCGCTTCTTCGACGATTACGCTATCAATAGGACAAAGTTGCCAGCATTGGACTACAAACCTTTGCGATGTGAGTATATACGGCTAATCGACAACCAAAAAAGTTACGCGCAGAGCAACAGTCCCTCACGCACAGCCACCATCGAAATCGTCTTCAACCAGCCGGTGTCTCGGGTGGATCTTCTTGAGCACTTGCGTGTTGAGAGCGTGGATCAGAAGCTTGAGTTCACTCATGTGAGTGAAGCACTCAACAGACGCCACCGCATCGATGTCCCATGCAATCCCAGCGATGCAATTTCAGTGACGATTGCCAAGGATTTGTCTGGCCATAATGCTCCTCTTGGTCTAACCGACGACTTCCAGAAGCGTGTCATGATTCCCACCGGTCTGCATGTGGAAAAAATATCCGCCAATTCCGCTTGGAGGAATAACGAACCCTCCATAAACCTACGCTTTGATCGGTATTTGAACCAAACACAATCTGAACCGTCTATCACCATCACGCCTGAGATAGGAGCTGTCCGAGTACGTACCTCTAGAAACTCGATCACCCTTACAGGAGCATTTGTTCGTGGTGAACAATACACAGTTGTCGTCGCGCCTCCATTGCTTGCAAAAGACGGCTCAACCCTTTTGGCTGCAGTAAGTCGCACAGTAAAAATTCCGGATCAACGACCCATGTTGAAATTTGAAGCCAGCAGTGGTCGGCTTGGTACCAAAGGTTCCTTTGAACTCGCAGTAAAAGCATACGGGATACAAAAAGCAAAAATCCGAATGCACCGGTTACTTGATAGGCACATTCCAACCTTCCTCTCAGGGGTCATGTCCAATTGGGAAGTCCCGCAACTTGGAGAACTTGTATCCGAAACCAACATCGACATTCCAATAAATCCAACCGGTGCGACCGCAGATCTTGCACTCTCGCTCGACACCATTATTGATCGAGTTCCAGGTGTCTACTGGGTGACAATCGAAAGTAAAGACAGTCGCTGGACAGGGGACAGCATGCTGCTTCAAGTGGGAGATCTTGGACTGGATATTCAGACCGATACCAGTGGCATTCTGGCGTGGGTCACGCAAGTTGAATCGGGGCAGGGAGCACCCGATGTAGAAGTGGTTGCTTACAGCAATAACCGAACAGAATTGGTAAAAGGAACCACGGATGACGACGGTCTAATCCGACTCGATTTCAATCCATCCCAATGTGCCTTGATCACAGCCAGACGTGAAAATGAACTTGCCTTCGTTCACGTACGAGAGGCAAAGGGGCTTGACAATCCAACAATGGCAGGAGCTCCTTGGGCGGGTCCGCTTGATATTGCCCTGTATGCAGACCGCGGTGTGCACCGACCCGGCGAGACCATCTACATCACGGGCACAGTTCGAACAACCAACGGCGAAGTGCCTAAATCTATTCCACTTGAACTGCGGATGACTCGACCGGACAAACGTGTCATATTGACAAAAGCCGTGCAGACCGATCCAGAGCAAGGCATGTTTCAAGTTGACTTGCCAACCCGCGGCGATGACCCCACCGGCAACTGGGTCGTCACGATGCATCTACCGGGAGACGATGTTGCCATCACCACCATTCCCTGCCCGATCATGGCATTTATGCCGGTTCGACTGAAGGTCGAGGCCTCCCCAATCAATGCAGATAAACCCGGCGATGTGCAGGTCGGAGCGTCGTATCTGCACGGTGCACCTGCATCAGGATTAAAAACAACTTGTTCAACAATTTTCCGCGCAGTGCGGTATACGGATGACCGCTATCCAGAACACAAGTTCGAAGATCCTCCCACGATGGAGCTAATAAAACGAGACACCACAGCGTCCTTAAACGACAAGGGACAGTTCGCATTCAACATTGAAATCCCTCAGCTTGCTGGAACATGGCAAGGTGATGTTGAAACAACAGTCATTGAATTGGGCGGTCGAGCGACCACCGCACGAACGCGAATCCACCGGCAAACTGCCAAAGTCCATCTTGGGTTGCGAGAACAAAATGGAGCACTGCACGGAACCGATGAAACTATCACTATTGAAGCCGTTGTGTTGGATGAACAAGGAACGATACAAACTTCAATACCAGTCAAGACATCCCTGTTTAGCGTCAATCACTCTTGGCAACTCGTCGATGTCGGCAAAGGCAAGCGCAAATGGAAGTCAATCGAAATCACTAATTCTGTAAAAAATGTCGAACCCGCATTCACAGTTGGACAGGACAATTCACTTGTGTGCACGCTTCCCCCATTGCCAATGGGTACATATAGGTTGGTGGCTACCGTAGCAGGAGCTACCCTCGGGTTAGACCTGCATGTAGCTGACCACGAAGCACGTGGTCGCATGTCCGCGGATCAGCCAGATAGACTTGAACTTATCGCCGAGGACGTAAAAGTACATCCCGGCATGCACACGTCCGTTCTTATCCGAAGTGGATTTCCAGGAACGGCACTTTTTACAGTTGAAACCGACACAATAAAGCACTGGGAACTTGTTGAAATTACCGGTGATGGCGTACGTGTTCCATTTGTTGTACCAGAATCCGTTCGAGACACATGTTTTGTTGGCGCAACACTCTTGCGACCACTTAACCCAACCCGTAAAGAGTGGTTGCCACTGCGAGCCCGAGGCGCAACTCGACTACAGGTAGATCTTGATGCTCATACGCTCGATGTGCAGTTGATGGGGGAGTCATCTGCTAGACCAGGCGACAAGGTATCAATCGAACTATACGTTCCCCCACATAGCTCTGATGACAGTTCGCCAACTCCGCTTGTGCATCTTTGGGCAGTTGACGAAGGCGCGTTGCTTGCAACCGACTGGTCTGTACCAAATTTGTACGAACATTTTCTTCAAGCTCGTCGCCGTACAGTTGCAGGTGTTGGAACAACCGAACAGTTGCTTACTGATTTCGATCGCCCTGTCTCGACCGCTCGCATCGGTGGTGACGCAGCAAGAAAATTCCGCGAACCTGTTCCAGTTCGACAACCAAAGACAGAGGTGTTGTGGAGGACTGTGCATCCATTGCCGAAGGACGGCAAACTGCAGGTCGAAATGACAATGCCGAAGATCGATGGTGCAATGCGCATTATGGCAGTCGTCGTTGACGGGGATAGATACGGCAAGTCCCGCCATCTGATCTCAGTGCAAGCGCCTCTGCAATTTGTAGCCGCGACACCTCGAACTGCAGCACCCGGGGACATCATGTCCATTCCAGTTCATCTGCAAAATAATACGGATACCGATTCCATCGTTCAGCTTTCCCTGACAACCGGTAAAGAATTGAGTGGTCAGTTGTCTCACGAACAAATACATCTCCCCGCACATGACGAAGTACCGATTACCCTGACATTGACAGCAGCTGCAGTTGGGTCAGGGAATCTGGAACTGCTCGCCACATCAATTGACGAGGAATCAACGCTCCAGTCAGCAACATTAAGTCGTTCGATTGCAGTCCGCCCACCACATGGCCGTGAGCGAAATGTCTATCGAGTGCGCGTCGAACCCGGCGAGACAGTGCAGGTCAAACGCGACCGAACGCTCGAAGCATTGGCAGGACACATAACAATTATCGCCGGCGGTCTTCCAACAGTTGATTTAAAACCTGCATTCGATAATCTTGTTGAATATCCATACGGGTGCGCCGAACAGACTGGCAGTCGCACAGAGGGATTACTTGCCGCATTAACTCTGCCAGAGTCTGTGAGTGGCACACCACACACCTTGCTTCAGGAATGGGCGACTGGTGGTCTTCGACGACTTTACTGGATGCAACGACTTGACGGCTCGATGCCATATTGGCAAGGCGGGAAGGCGAACGATTGGATTACACTGCGTACAGCAATCATCGCATTGAAAGCTCGTGATCAAGGTGTCGATGCCCCTGAAGATCTTCTGAAAGGTCTGCTTTCGTATACCGCTCGGATTGCTCGTCCCTCCCAAAGAAAATCCAATGTTGACCTTGCAGCGCTAGCTTGCCGTGTGCTGGCTCGGGGCGAAATGCCTGACAAAGCGTTGATCGCAACACTTTCTTCAAACCCAACCAAACTCACTCTAGCGGGTCACGCACACTTAGCAGATGCATGTGCTGCAATAGGCGATTTGAAAACTGCAGAAACCCTTGTCGACATGTTCACGGCTCCATCATCGTTGCAATCAGACGATGGAGGTCGACTCACCTCCGGCGTCCACCAATGCGCTATCGCGCTTGAAGTTTTAACAAACATCGCTCCAGAGCATCCCATCGCAGTGGAACTCGTTCGATACATTAACGCAGCAAGAACCGCTCGCGGATGGCGAACGACATACGAGAACGCAGCGGCGATTTCGGCACTGTCTAGTTGGCATGCGATTCAAGTACACGATGGCGTGGCAAAAGGCAACGTACAAATTGGTGGAAAAATCATTGATATTAATTCTAATGAACCCGTACATATTTCCTTTGATGTCGAGGATGACGCTACGAAAACCGAGACAATCACATCAACCGGCGACGGTCAGATCACGGTACTCGTGTCAAGTTCCGGCATTCCAACAAGCGCACACGAACGACCTATTAAACAAGACAAGATTCAGATAGAGCGAACATGGAGGGACAGCGAAGGTCGTTTAATCAAGAGGGGAGATCCGGTCATCGCTGGCGATCTCATCACCGTTGATCTTGAAGTGCATTCAACCTCGGGTTTTGCGTACCAAAACGTTGCGATTGTCGATGTGTTGCCCGGAGGCATGGAGTTTGAACTGCCCGCTCTTGCCACAAGCGCCAAACGAGATAAAACGAGCATCGTCAATGTAGATCAAGTGGAATTTAGGGATGATCGGCTTCTCGTGTTTGCATCGCTAGATGACAAGCCGCGAAGGTTGCGATACCTCATGCGGGCAATCGTCCCCGGAACATGGGCTGTGCCCGCACCCGATGCGCTCTCGATGTACGACCCAGACGCACACGGCAGAGGTGCTGCAGGAATAGTGGAGATTAAATTGCAATGAGAGTATGTAAACCATCTCGCCGAGTAGTTCGCTGGACTGCTGGTGTGCTAACTGGTGTTGCGTTGCTTTGCTGTGGTGGGTTTGCCACGCTCTGGTACGCATTTCCTTTGCCTGACAAGATGCTGCATGCTGGTCCAGCCGGTACGCTTGCACTTGATCAAACCGGCGGCGTTCTACTGGACATTACAGGTGACGATGAACAACGCCGCCTACCTATTGCTATTGAAAATGTTGCAGCGTGGATTCCGCTGGCGGTGATTGCTGCTGAAGATCAAGCATTCCGTACCCATTGCGGGATTGATATGCCTGCCATGGTGCGGGCGGTCTGGCAAAATCTACGGATGGGGCGGGTCGTACGCGGCGCCAGTACCATCACCATGCAAGTTGCCGGCATGAAACTGAATCACCCAAGAACATATTCGGGCAAGTCCGTGGAGGCATTTCGTGCGTTGCAGATAGAAGCAGATTACACCAAAGATGAAATTCTTGAGGCGTGGTTGAACATGGCGTCGTTTGGCGCGAACTTGGTGGGTATCGAAGCTGCAAGCAGAGCGTGGTTTGGCAAGCCAGCACGACACTGTTCGTTGTCCGAATCGGCGCTGCTGGCGGCACTGCCCAACTCACCTGCTCGATTACGACCAGACAGATACTTGGAGCTTGCTGTGGGCCGTCGCAATCAGATTCTGGACCGCATGCTCCAATCCGACTTCATCACACCCGCACAACATCAACAAGCATTGCAGGAAATCATCCTGATCAGCCCTACGCTCAATTGCAAAAACGATATACACGTGGGGTGGATGGCACTTGGTCGAGGTGGTGGAGCATCATTGCTTCAAACAACCATTGATCCAGAGGCTCAATACATTGCCCACTCTATTGTTAAGCAACATGCACATTTATTGCCCGACCATCTGGATATTGCACTGGTGTTGGTCGACTTGGAAACATCGGGCATTGCTGCACTGATCGGTTCAAGCGACTTCGCAGATCCACGGGACGGTCAAGTGAACGGCGCCATTGCACGAAGATCGCCCGGCTCTGCGTTAAAACCATTTGTTTACGCAGCGGCATTTGAGGCGGGTCGGTTATCGCCGGAAACTGTGGTCGATGATGCACCATTGGATCTAGGCGGTTGGCGACCGAAGAACATAGACCGTACCTATCTTGGAGAGATGAGTGCATCTGAAGCATTGCGCCAATCTCGCAACACACCTGCGTTACGCATCGCGCGTGATTTGGGCTTGCCTTCGGTGGAATCGATGTTACGCGGATGTGGAATTGCCGTGTCAAAAAATAATGAACGAAGTGTAGGACTCGCATCAGTGGTGGGTGGTATCGAAGTACCACTCGTCGATTTGGTCGGCGGGTATGCAACGCTAGCTCGTGGTGGCGTGCAGATGCCGGTGCGGTTGTTGGCGGATGAACCACAAATTCGTCGCCGCGTTCTGTCGGAACGCACATGTGCTGCAATCGAATTTTGTTTGGCTGGATCCACCAATGATGCAGCCCTTGCACTTCCGTTCTTGGCTGCCAAGACCGGAACTAGCAGTGGTCACCGCGATGCTGTTGCTGCGGGCTGGAATCGGAAGTGGGCGGCTGTTGTTTGGGTTGGAAGATTCGATGATGGGGGCGATCCACTGCTGCTTGGTGCTGATGCTGCGCTTCCGATACTCCAGGAATTACTGCATCACCCTATGCTTGCAACCTTGCGAACGGCTCGAACGTATGAGCCGTGGCAAGTCCATCGCCCTGTCGGACGAAAACATGAAAGAGTGCCAGCGATTCTCGAACCGCGTGATGGCGAAGTGCTGTATGCATTGGATGAGGCAATTTATCTAACACCTCAGATTCGTACCAACAGTAGTGATGCAGTGCTGTTTCTCAATGGCGCGCCGGTGGATGCAACAATGCTTCGGTTGATGCCGGGTGATTATGAATTGAGATTGGTGGAAATCGGAAGACCGCCACACGCTGTTACTATTAAAGTAAGCAACGCCGGAAGCTGATTTGCCCGTCCCCGAAAAATATAGTCCACTTCTTATGCAATAGATGCGATTGAATCCCACATTGCTCCCGTGCTTGAAGGCAGGAACACAGTGCAGGAAAACGTGCCAAGGGAACTTTCTTGCACCAGAGCTGATTATCAATAAAATCAGACGCAGAGGATTATTTGTCAGAATGAATGCCTAGTGAATTGGCCGCAAACAAACGAAGAGTCACAGTCCAGACCTAATACAGATGACGAATCCACTATACGAAGTTTATGCAATCGGACGGGCGCCAGCGATAAAAAGTTTGTTCGGTGACACCAAGTTGTTGGGTGACTTGTGCGACGGTGCCGCCGCCAAGAATGGCGTCGGCGTCACGCGATGTTACAAAGAGTTGCGATGATTTGATCTGGTGAATGTTTCTTTCGTTTCAAAACAATTTGTCTCCTAACGGAGTAGAAGGGTCTGTATAGACTAACATTATGACTGGATCAGTTTTTGGGGGCAGGTCACTATGTGGGAAAGTTAAATGCTACTTGGACAAATGAAATCGAGGCATTCTCGGCGTTAAGG
>JACNLR010000083.1 GCA_014381385.1 Planctomycetota bacterium
AATTACTTTTCCACGTAGTGCCGCTTGTAGGTTACGGATGCAATTCACAGATACGAATAATAATCAATGGGTGTTTGTAGGTTCCGGTCATATGATAGATGCCGAAACTGTTATAACAGCGGGGCACTGCGTATATACAGATAGTTTTGTTGACAGCAATGGCATAACTCGTGTTGTAAATGATTGGGCTGATTGGGTGGAAGTATTTCCAGGAAGCCATCAAGGAACGGACAATTGGGGCAGGGCGGATTCAACATGGGTTGGCGCCTTTACCGGATGGACAGAAGATGGCAATTGGGACTGGGATATAGGTGTCATCCGAGTGAGCAGAGCAGTTGGTATGCTTTCTGGGTGGAAACCGTGGTCATGGGGCTACAGTTGTAGCTGGGCTCAAGGTCAGTTTTATTACAACTTCTCGTTTCCTTCAGAAAATTGCAATGGTAACGATGGCAACGGTAATCCGCTTCATAATGGTGCTGATATGTACTATATGGATGGGCAGTTTGACTCTTGCAATGGCAACCAATTACACATCAATACGACGGCTGGCTGCCTGACTGCGGTCTGGGGTGGGCAAAGCGGTAGCGCTTTTTATTATAAAGATGACGATGACGTTCGGCGTGTTCATGCGATAACATCTAATTCTAATCGCACCACAAGTGCAAACGCACCAAAAATTTGGGAGAGCATGTCAGATTGGATTGCAGATACAGTTATCCCAGCAGCACGGGGCTCAGCTTTTGACTTGCAGGCGTTGTATCTTAGAAACGAAGGCGGGTTGGAAGAAGGTGATTCCGTAGATGCTGGTAGCACCATTTCTGATATGAAAATAACTACGGCGAACGCAACGAACGGTACTGATAGCGGTACATGGTATGTTGATTTGTACATTTCGACTGATGACACAATCAATACGAACGATACGCTTCTGGAAACACAAAGTTACACATGGAATTACAGTGCCATGCAAGAGGTTAACGTGGCTCTCGGGAATTTTGATTTGCCAATTGGATTGTCGACGGGAACGTACTGGATAGGTGCTCGGCTAGATAGCAGCACCGACAATTCATCGGGCAACAATGAAACAAGCGGTTGGGATGCGTTTGAAATAAACGTGCAACGAGTTGCAGATGCGGAAGCGGTTAGCATTACTCCACTGGATTCCGTTGGATATGGTAATGAAGATTTTGAATATCACTTCGAGTTTGCAAACAACGGCGCGCAATGGACATATGCAGACATTCAAATACGTGCTTCAACAAATCAAATAATTTCTGCATCAGACCCTCTCTTAGCTACATTTTCAAGCCAATATCTACAGGCGCTATATCAACAGGAAACAACAGCGACAATAACCCTTCCTGAGTCACTGGCAGATGGCGACTGGTATTTAGGGATGACTATTGAAACAACAAACACAACTGATGCTAATTCATATAACAATACAGTTGCTTCAGACAATACCTTTGCAAAACATACGAGACCATCAAATGACGATTGTAGTGATGCAATTTCAATTGGGCTCGGCGATACAGCATTTGATACTTCGAATGCCTCGACAGACGGTGATGTGCACGAAGAATGCGAAGAGTCTGGTGATGGAGGAGTAACAGGTAGAGACATTTGGTATACCTTCGAATCTCCGTTATCAGGTACGTTGACAGTTTCAACTTGTGATCAAGTTGATTACGACTCAGACTTGGTGCTCTATTCAGGAGAATGTGGCGCATTAGATTTAGTTGGTTGCAACGATGATGGTTCAGGATGTTCTGGATACAGTTCACTCCTTGAAGTCGCAGTACAACAAGGAATAACATACCGTTTACGTGTAGGTGGCTGGAACGAATATCAATATGGTTCAGGCTTAATCTCCATTTCTATCGATGAGGCCCAGCAGGGCGATCTTGATGGTGACGGCGATGTTGACATTGCAGATATCTTGTTACTCATCGCTGCGTGGGGTGGCGATGGTTCTAGCGGCGCTGACTTAGATGGAGATGGCGACGTTGATGTAGCAGATATGCTCATCCTGCTTGCAAATTGGAGTTGATCGTCAACTTCTTATAAAGAGAGTGCTTTTTGAATCACTGATTCGAACGAACCTGTGATTGCACCGTTTGTGGTTACAACATCGCAACCGCAAGCACGCGCTTCGTCAAGTTCTTTCGTTGCAACATGCCCACAAAATGCAATGATCGGCGCAGTCGTTGCTTCCTTTATTGCAGGCACGATTTCGCTGATGACAATGTCTTCTTTGCCAAGGTCAAGTAACACAGCAACGGGTGTGTATTCTTCTATTCTGCTCAGTAGCCCAGATGGTCCAATAGCACCTTTGTACTGGTAGCCAGATTGCTCACAAAGACCCTTGAGTTTTGCTCCAAAGAACATGGAAGCAAGCGCGACGATTGTTTGTTGTTCAGCCATCGCACTATTCTAACGAAGTAGGGTAAGAATGCCTGCTAATTGACTCCAATTTCATGGTGAACAACCTAGAATACGACGCAACATGCCAGACGAAACCACAACAGTTCCAATGCCAGTTTTTCCTGAAGTCGAGATGAATATCGTGACTCCAAAAGCACCAGTAACTGGGACGGTTGTGAAGTCAGAAGTTTGTTTAAAAGGCGGGCGAAAATCTGCAAGTTTTGTTCGCCATGTTGAGATTGATATTAGCGGAACGCCACTTGAGGGAAAATGCCGAGCAGGCCAGTCGTTCGGAATTGTTGCGCCAGGCGAAGACGATCGTGGCAAACCACACAAGGTTCGTTTGTATTCGCTTGCAAGTCCAACGTGGGGCGAAGACGGTGAAGGGAAAGTCGTTTCGACAACTCCAAAGCGAGTGATTGATGAATACACCCCGCAAAAAGAAGGCGATGATCCAGAGCGGCATGACTTATTTTTAGGTGTATGTAGCAATTACATATGTGACTTACGAGTTGGTGATGAGGTTCAAGTCACAGGTCCAAGCGGGAAGCGATTCTTGCTTCCAGTTGATCACAATAAGCATGATTACATTTTTATGGCAACAGGCACAGGCATTGCACCGTTCCGTTCGATGTGCAAGGAATTGTTTGAACATCCAGATGGTCCGACAACGAGCCAAGTGCACGTTGTAATGGGCGTTCCATATACAACTGATCTGCTGTATGACGAATTCTTTGTTGCGCTCGCAGAAAAGCACGACAACTTTCATTACCACACAGCAGTCAGCCGCGAACGTCAAGAGGATGGCTCACGTGGGTTGTACGTCGGGCAACTTGTGGAACAAAAGTTTGAAGAAGTCTTTGGTCCAATTCTTTCAAGTGACCGCGGACTCATGTACATGTGCGGGTTGGTCGGCATGCAGTTTGGAATCTACCAATTATTTGCTGAAAAGGGAATAACAGGCGCCTACATGACGTTGAAAGATGACATCAAAGATGTTCCATGCAGCGAGTGGGACCGCGAACTAATGCGAAGGTATATCAAGCCAACGCACAGATTGATGGTTGAAGTGTATTAAGGAGAGTCGTTGAAAAATATTCTACTCATCATTATTTGTTCAATTCTTGGATCAGTAGTGGTAACACTCGTTTCAAAGAGTCTTGGAGTGGCAAGTCCTGCTGCTGTTGGGGGTGGATTTGGGGGCGCAGTAGCTGCAGTGTTGAGCATGAAACTCTATGGCAAAAAACAAAGATAAAAAAATACTATGGTGGATGGGGATTTGTGCTTGCATCCTTATTGTCATTGTTGTGACACTTGCAGTGCGGTCTTACGCGGGGATTGTTCCGACTTGGAAAGTCCTTTTGCCCTTCGCCTTAGGTTTTGTCGCGATTGCATGCAGCGGGACAATTCTGTTAGTTGTACTAAAGTATAGTTCTACGAAGTAAAATATTTGTTTACAACAGGAATAAACCATCAGGCATCGCAAACTGGGTCGTAGATTGAAATTGCCCGTAAGTACGGGCAAAAGGGTATTATCTACACATGGCAAAAATATCAGTACCCCAAGAACAACAAAGCAATCCCTCAACCGATGAACCAAATGCTACATTAGCGTCGCTTGCACACTGGTCATTCTTAGTTGCTTGGGTTGTGCCTTTTGCTAACTTGATTATTCCTCTTGTGCTTTATAACACTACAGGTAAGGAAGATGCATTCGTAAAAGCAAATGCAAAAGAAGCGCTGAATCTCATGATTTTTTCATTCATCATGATTTGTGTTTTTGGGATACTCGTGCTTCTATTTATTGGCATACCACTTTTAATTCTGCTTGGGTTATACAACATTATCTTTCCAATTATTGCAGCTGTAAAAACGATGAGTGCAAAACAGGGTGATTTGCCATTTAAATATCC
>JACNLR010000161.1 GCA_014381385.1 Planctomycetota bacterium
GAAGATGTTGATATTCGAGTAAAGATTGGTGGTGATCTTCGTCAGAACGTAGGTTCTCTCGAGCAACTCTGGGTTGTTACTCCTTCAAGTACTTCAGTGCCACTTGTGGAAGTAGCAAGAATTTCAGAGCATCGTGGGTTTACTTCGATTCATAGACTCAACAGAAAGCGAACCGTAACAATTACAGCAGAAACCTTGGAGGGTATAAGCCCTGAAACGGTGGCAGCACAGTTGCCATACGAGGCGTGGCAACTTGCGTTTCCAGATGTCACTTTCAAAAAAGGTGGACGGCAAGAACAGCAAGCAGAGGCGTTTGCCTCCTTGCCCATTGGCTTTCTTGCAGCTTGCCTTATGATTTATGTTATCCTTGCATGGCTCTTTGGCAGTTATTTTCAACCACTCATAGTGATGATCGGTATACCGTTTGCAATCATTGGTGTTATTTGGGGTCATTACTTTGCTGGTGTTTCTGTTTCCTTTTTAAGTATGATTGGTTTTGTTGCACTCTGTGGAGTCGTAGTAAACGATTCGCTTATCTTTGTGGAGTTTTATAACGAACGGCGAAAAGCGGGGGATGTACTGCGAGATGCACTTCTGCGTGCTGGCGCAGCACGCCTCAGGCCTATCTTTTTGACGACGATTACAACTGTATTGGGGTTGACGCCACTCATGCTTGAGCAATCCATGCAAGCTAAATTTTTGATTCCAATGGCGCTTGCAATTTCCTTTGGTTTAATGAGCGCAACGATTTTGATTCTCTTATTGTTGCCAGCGTTACTTGTTATAGGCGAGGACTTTAAGTCCTTGGGCATCTACCTTTGGAATGGCAAAATAGAGAAAGAAGACTAAAGCTGGTACAATGCATAGAAGCCCTCAGAACTTCTCTTGAACTTAACTGAGCAGCAATATGCTATGAAACGATTACAAGGTATACCAGTAAGCCCCGGCGTCGTCATCGGGAGAGCAATGGTGCTTGAGAAATCACTGCACCGTGTTCCGTTTTTGATTCTCGGCGCCGATGAGATTCCTGAAGAACTTGCTAAATTTAACTCCGCTATTGATGGAGCAATCGCCCAAGTCTCTCAAGATAGAAATCAAGTTGCAGAAACCCTTGGTGAAGAACCCGCGAAAATTTTTGAGTTTCATCTTGGCTTGCTCAATGATCCCGTTCTCGTGGATCCTATTCGCGAACGGATTGAAAATGAAGGCGTCAATGCAGCCTTTGCTGTCGTCGAAGCATTCGGAGAACTTGCTGACAAGTTCAGGTCGATGGATAATGTTGTCTTTAAGAATAAAGCGAATGACGTTTTTGATTTAGAAAGACGCCTATTGACCCAGCTCACAGGTGGCTCTAAAGACCGCCTTGCAACTGTAGAAGAACCAGTAATAGTGATCTGCCACCAGGTCACGCCAGCAGATGTAGCAGAATTTAACCATGACAAGGTGCTTGGCATTGCTACCGATATTGGTGGGCGAACTGACCATAGTTCGATCGTAGCGGCTGCAATAGGAGTACCAGTTGTCGTTGGTTGTAAATCCGTAGCAGAGGAAGTCAGTGATGGAGATCTGCTCATTTTAGATGGAAAGTCTGGCACAGTTACGATTGCGCCAGACGATGCAACTATCGAACAGATGCGACGCAATATAAAATTGCTCGAATCATTCAAACAGAAAACTCAAGAAATATCACAACAACAATCTGTGACAGCCGATGGCGTTCAGATACACCTCTATGGAAATATCGAATTTGCACACGAAATTGAACAAGTCATCGCTAAAGGTGGCGAGGGCGTTGGCTTGTACAGGACGGAATTTCAGTACCTTACGAGTTCTACCATGCCCACTGAGGATGAATTGTATGAAGAGTACGCAGATGCTATTAAGAATCTAGATGGCAGAATCCTTACACTTCGCACGTTTGATTTAGGTGCAGATAAATATACACAAGCACAAGCGATGGAGCCAGAGAGGAACCCGTTCTTGGGTCTTCGGTCTATTCGCTATTGTTTGCAAAATCAAAATATGTTTCGCACGCAACTTCGAGCAATTGTGCGAGCATCAGCTTGCGGACCGTTACGAATCATGTTCCCATTAATTACATGTATGAATGAACTAAGACAGGCGAAATTGATATTTTCGGATGTACTTGAAGAATGCCAAGATGAAGGAATCGACTTTTCAGAATCTATTCCCGTTGGCATGATGGTTGAAGTCCCAAGCGCAGCGCTCATGGCAGCGACTTTTACGAGAGAAGTCGACTTCTTTTCTATAGGTACGAATGACCTTATTCAATACACAGTTGCCGTAGACAGGGGCAATGAGAGGGTAGCTAGTTTGTATACAGCATCCAATCCAGCAGTCATAAAGCTCATGAAGTCCGTTATTAGGGCTGCAAGGCGGGGAAAAATTGAAACATCTCTCTGTGGTGAGATAGCCAGTGATCCGATATATACTATGCTACTCATTGGGCTTGGCCTAAGGAGCCTTTCTTTGGTACCCTCACAGATACCTGCGATTAAACAGGTTATCCGAAAGGTCAAGATTGAGGAATGTGAGCGGCTCGCTCGAAAAATAGGGTCTCTCGATTCGGATCGTCGCATTCTATGGGCGCTTCGAGATGAATTACAGAAAACGGTGCCTGAGGCAATAGGTGGATGGTCCACTGCACAAGAACAGGCATAAACAAAATATTGATGAACAGGGATCGCACATTCGCGGCCTGTGAAATCAGACGAACACAAAGGGCGGCGCAAACCGTGTCGGCTAGATCAATAAAGAGGCGGTATTGCCGCGATCAAAATTCTCTTTCAGATTGGTATGTGTTCTTTCATTAGCCCTTAGATAGGCTAGTAAGGAATTACTGTGACAGGTAAAAAACAAGAAGCCATGGAGATCATGATTATTCATGATGATCCCGGCATTGAAACAAGAATCGCGATTCTTGAAAATGGTCGACTTGAAGAGTTGTACACAGAACGCACGAAGGCTGCTACTGGTGTAGGCAATATTTATAAAGGTCGAGTTACGAACGTCGAGTCAGCAATTCAGGCTGCGTTCATTGAATACGGTGGTACGCAACGTGGATTTTTGCATGTCACTGATTTGCATCCTAAATATTTTCCAGGGAAGGAAACGAGTGAGCGAGTAGGAAAGAAAATTGCAAAACACAAGCGCCCGCCAATTCAAAAATGTTTGAAAAAAGGCGATGAAGTACTTGTGCAGGTTCTCAAAGAAGGTATCGGAACGAAGGGACCAACGCTAACGAGTTACTTATCTATTCCAGGTCCCTTGTCAGTCATGATGCCGTATATGGATAAAGTCGGCGTGTCAAGAAAAATCGAAGATGACGATAAACGTAAAAAAATGCGCAAGGTTCTTGATGCAATCAATTTGCCAGAGGGCTTTGGCTTTATTTTACGTACAGCAGCGCTTGGCAAAAACAAACTTGAGGTTAAACGTGATATTGCGTATCTAATTCGACTCTGGAAAATGATAGAAAAAAGAATCGAAAATGTTGGCGCTCCTTGCCAACTTTACAATGAATCTGATTTATTAGTTCGAACAATTCGAGATATTTTACGACCAACTATAGATGTAATAGTTGTTGATTCTGATTCCTCTCGAGAACGCATCGAATCTTTTTTGAAGATTGCAGCGCCAAGGTCAGGGCGAAAAATAATACAATATCGAGGAGCTTCGCCAATCTTTCACGCCTTCGACGTAGAGCGACAAATAGATGAAGTGCACAGTAGGGAAGTCGATCTTCCAAGTGGCGGTCGCCTTGTCATTGATCAGACTGAGGCTCTTGTGGCAATTGATGTAAACTCAGGAAAAAGTCGTAACGCAAAAAACAGTGAAGCAAATGCAGTAAACACAAATTTAGAAGCCGCAGATGAAATTTGCAGGCAATTACGCTTGCGAGACTTGGGCGGTATCGTAATCAATGATTTAATCGATATGGGCCATGCTTCAAATCGTAAAAAAGTCGAGCAGAAATTCGAAGAGAATATGCAACGTGACAGAGCTCGGTCTACTCTATTGCCTATCAGTAGATTCGGGTTGTTGGAGATGACACGGCAGCGAATTAGGCCAAGTGTTCTTGATAGTCATTATGTCGACTGTTCGCACTGCGATGGCCGTGGCAATGTGAAAACAACTGAAGAAGTTTCTGCAGATGCAACGCGCCACTGCGGTTGGCTTTTGCATCATGAACAAGTAAATCGCGTTGAACTCACATGTTCACCCGCAGTTGGTACCTGCCTCCTCTCAAATAAAAGAGGAGAGTTAAATGAATATGAACGACGTTCAAATAAGAGGATAGTGGTCA
>JACNLR010000197.1 GCA_014381385.1 Planctomycetota bacterium
ACACTCAACCTGCGGATTTGGAATCCGCTGCTCTGCCAATTGAGCTACCGGCGTCCATGCGCCCACCAAAAAGTGGACGCGTTATTTATTTCCGCTTAATCTTATGAAGCGTGTGCTTACGAAGGCGAGGACAATACTTTTTAAAACCCTCTTTTACCTTCTCGTCAATTCCGCCCTTTACGCGAATACTCGTGCGGTAATTTAAATCACCCGATTCGGTGCATTGGAGCCAAACATATTCTCGATCTGTTGATCTGGCCATAGTAAGAAAAACCTCTCAAGTAAGGATGGGGCGAGGAGAGTGTTACACACTCCCCTCACCAGTCATCCGTTATTACTCAACAATTTTGGTCACAACACCAGAACCTACGGTGCGACCGCCTTCACGAATAGCGAAGCGGAGACCTTCTTCCATAGCAATTGGCTTGTCTTCAAGGTCAATTGCCATTTGAATATTGTCGCCAGGCATGCACATTTCTGCGCCGCCAAGCAAATCCAACTTACCTGTTACGTCAGTTGTACGGAAGTAGAACTGTGGTTTGTAACCGCTGAAGAATGGAGTCGATCGACCACCTTCTTCTTTTGTAAGAATATAAACTTCGCCTTCGAACTTGGTATGTGGTGTGATTGAACCGGGCTTACAAAGCACCTGTCCACGTTCAATATCATTCTTGTCAACACCACGAAGTAGACAACCAACGTTGTCGCCAGCTTGAGCATCTTCAAGAATCTTTTGGAACATTTCAACACCAGTAACTGTTGTCTTCGCCGTTTCTTCGTTCAAACCAACGATTTCAACTTCGTCACCAACTTTTACAAGACCACGTTCAATACGACCCGTTACAACAGTACCGCGTCCCTTGATTGAGAACACGTCTTCAACAGGCATAAGGAATGGCTTGTCTACTTCGCGCTCTGGTTCTGGAATGTAACTATCACATGCTTCCATCAATTCGTCGATAGATTTACACGCATCTTCGTCTTTACCTTCTGATTCAAGTGCTTTTAGCGCTGAACCGCGAATAACTGGAATGTCATCACCTGGGAAATCGTAACTGCTGAGCAAATCACGAATTTCCATTTCAACGAGTTCTAGTAGTTCTTCGTCATCAACCATATCACACTTGTTCATATACACAACAAGTGCTGGAACGCCAACTTGGCGAGCAAGCAAGATGTGCTCGCGTGTTTGTGGCATTGGACCGTCAGTTGCCGCAACAACAAGAATCGCGCCGTCCATTTGGGCAGCACCAGTAATCATGTTCTTCACATAGTCAGCGTGACCAGGGCAGTCAACGTGTGCGTAGTGACGAGTTTCAGATTCGTATTCTTGGTGACTTGTTGCGATGGTAATACCACGCGCTTTTTCTTCAGGTGCGTTGTCGATTTGATCAAACGCCCGAGCGTCACCTAGACCCTTTGATGACTGACGAGTTGTAATCGCAGCAGTAAGAGTAGTTTTCCCGTGGTCAATGTGACCAATCGTGCCAATGTTCACGTGGGGTTTATTTCGAACAAATGTGTCCTTAGCCATCGTGAGTTCTCCGTTTCAAATAGGTGGCAACGTTGTACCACCAACCATTTCCTTTGCCGGTCATGTAAAACCAACAACTTATATCTAATTGCTGTAGACCGCCTACAACAACGCATCAATACCAAAGCCGCCGACGGGATTTGAACCCGTGACCTCATCCTTACCAAGGATGCGCTCTACCACTGAGCTACGGTGGCAAATGGGAACCGTCATGCAACCGACCGTCCGTGGCCGCTCATCGTGCATTCCTCTACACGACCCCCGAACCCCCGATTTAAAAAGCCGTCCAAAAGGACGGAAGGGAAAGTGTAGCAAAACCGCCCGTTTTAGCAACCCCGAAGCAGTGCGATTATTCTTTAATCGCGTTTCTATGGGCAAAAAATGGGGTAAAAAGCACCTACCCATAGAACTGGATCGTCTTTACCTGTTGGTCAAGTCGTCAACACGGTAGCCACGGCTATACAGCGACTGATTTGAATTATTTGCCGAAGAGCCCAACTCTGTCCAAGGGCTCTCTCTCTTTATTGATCCGTCGAGCATAAGCAACATCGTCGAGTCACCATATCGAAAATCAACTTCGCCAAGTGAGTTCATATCTTGGCTGAGAATTTGCACATCACCGTTGTTACCTTGGTACACGGGAGAAACCTCCCATGGTTCGGGTTCATTAGAAATAATCTCCCCAGCTACCGAATCTACTAAATAAATAGATCTCGCGGGTGCGTGCATCATTGCGTTGGTGTAATACCAATCCACTCTCGATGATTCCTCACCGAATTGATCTCGGTCTATAAGACTCCGCGAATCGAAAAAGTTATTCGCTGCGTAAAATCCGGGTAAGCCCTTTGCTTCTCCCCTCGTATTTTCGAACGTAGAGCGAAATGGATGATCAAAGTCTTCAAAGACTTCAAAAACCACTGGTTCATCAGGATAAATGTCTGGCGAATCCGTTTCCCAAAGACCAACGGGTGTTACACCTGCTCCGTACTCTGCGTCAACTTTCGTCTGGTCAAAATCTAACAATCTCATGGCGCCATAGGTTTGTATAAGATTGTTTTCCGTCCACAAAATATCAGCCCAAGTTCCTACGTACTGGCCGCGATCTAGGTCGTCATATGGATTATCGTCATCGTCTCCTGCGTAGTTAGGCATGCCAGGATTGTCGCGGACTGAAATCGCGGTGCCCGCAGCTGCCTCATCTACAAAATCAAATTGGCTAGGAAGTACACGATCGCCGTTATCCCCTGACCAGAGTTGCATCCACTCCGCAATTTGTTTGAGTTTTACTTGCGCTTTTGCGGTTTTCGCCGAGCCCCTCACGCCATTGACCGCCACCAGAAGGAGCGAACCAAGAATAGCGATGATGGAAATCACGACCAAAATTTCAACAATCGTAAAACCAGTTTTTCTAGGGTTATGCATGTTCATACTCCACACTTTACGCAACTATCACGAGTTTGGCTTCAATTATCCCAAATTCATTGTCATAAGGAATTCGGCGTTAGAATTCGTTTTTACCATTCTTGTTCGTAGCATTTCCATCGCCTCTACTGGGCTCATGTCGCTGACTACTTTTCGCAATCGGCCAACGAGTTCGTGCTCCTTGGGATCAAGTAGCAATTCTTCACGACGGGTACCTGACGCTGCAATATCAATCGCAGGCCAGATTCGCTTTTCAACAAGTTTTCTTGTGAGGTGTAACTCGGAATTGCCAGTACCTTTAAACTCTTCAAAAATGACTTCATCAGCTTTAGAGCCTGTGTCAACAAGCGCTGTTCCAATGATCGTAAGTGAACCGCCGTCTTCAATGTTACGAGCTGAACCAAAGAATTTCTTTGGGCGGATAAGCGCTTTAGAATCGACGCCGCCTGTGCCAATTTTTCCAGTACTTGGCAAGCCGTTGTTATACCCGCGAGCAAGCCTCGTAATTGAGTCCATCAAAATAACCACGTTATCACCAAACTCCACCATCCGGCGTGCTTTTTCCATAACCATTTCTGCAACTTGGATGTGGCGTGTTGCTTCTTCATCAAATGTACTAGCAACGACTTCGACTGTATCTGGAGTGCTCCGTTTAAAGTCTGTTACTTCTTCTGGTCGTTCATCTACAAGAAGGACAATAACATGTACTTCGGGATGGTTTACAGCAATTGCCGTTGTTAATCGTTGAAGTAAAACTGTTTTACCCGTCCTTGGGGGCGCAACGATGAGCGCTCGCTGTCCAAAACCCATCGGGGCTACTAAATCGATAACCCTCGTTTCAATTATTTCACTTTCCGTTTCAAGATGAATTCTCTCGTCGGGGTGAAGTGGGGTTAAATTTTCGAAAGTTGCAACATCGTGAATGTCTTTAGGGTCTCGAGAGTTAATCGCCTCCACACGAAGCATCGCAAAATATGTTTCTGTTTCTTTTGGTGGACGTATTAATCCACGTATTTCCTGCCCTTTTCGTAATCCAAACCTGCGGATTTGCGATGGGCTCACATACACATCGTCTGGTGACGCAACGTAGGAATATTCTGGGCTACGAAGGAACCCGTACCCATCGGACATAATTTCAAGTGTTCCTTCGCCAATCATCAACCCTTGTCGAGTTGCTTGCGCCTTAAGTATTTCAAAGACAAGCTTTTGCTTAGGCATTTCTGCCCAGTTTGCAACTTTCTCTTTTTTTGCAACTTCGCCAAGGTCTTTCCCCTTCATGTGTTGCAATGCGGTCAGGTCATACCCTTCTTTTTTTGCTTTGTCGTATTTCTTTTGTGCTGCCTCGGTAAGC
>JACNLR010000054.1 GCA_014381385.1 Planctomycetota bacterium
AGACGACCACTGCGTTGAAGGTGCAGTTACGCAAATTTCAGTTGACGCTGCATTAACTTACGGTTGAAAATAGTGCTTGGAGCCCCTTTCCGACTATCAATCCAATAAAAAGACCGCTCGTTGCGATGAGGACCTTCATCAGCACGTCTTCTTTCTTAAAAAGCCATGAATAGCGTTTTTTGTACCGTTCTTTGATTTTTTTCCAGTGCATTTGTTCTCTCGAATCGACCATTCCAAGTGTCAACTTCAATGCAGTACGACTTTTACGCAATTATTGTTCACATTAAAACGGCCTAACCCCACATAATGACCCCAAAGGTATAATTGAACGAATGTACGTAGAACGAATATACGACGAAGACCTTTCCCAAGCCGCATGGATGATTGGTTGCCAAGCAACAGGGGAAGCCATCATTATTGACCCAGAACGAGATGTTTGTCGGTATCTTGAATTGGCAGAACGCAACGACCTTACTATCACAGCGATTACTGAGACGCACATTCATGCTGATTTTTTAAGCGGAACAATGGAACTCGCAAACGCAACTGGCGCACGCTGTTATCTTTCTGATCACGGCGGTGACGACTGGTCCTACCAATGGCCAAATCATTCTGATGCTGATGTCACCCTCGTTCGTGACGGGGACACTATATGCATTGGCAATATTTCAATTACCGTCGTGCATACTCCCGGTCATACACCAGAACATATTTGCTTCCTTGTGCACGATAAAGACACGAAAGAAGCAATTGGATATGCAACAGGTGATTTTGTTTTTGTCGGCGACTTGGGGAGACCGGATTTACTTGAAACAGCAGCAGGTTTAGAAGGCGTCATGGTGGCATCTGCCCAGCAATTACACGATACATGCGTACGGTTTATGGATATGGAAGAGTACGTGCAGATTTGGCCAGCGCACGGCGCAGGTAGCGCGTGCGGCAAGGCCCTTGGTGCAGTGCCACAATCTACCGTCGGTTATGAAAAACGAACGAGTCCCCCGCTCCAACTTGTTGGCGATGAGACAGCGTTTGTTGACTTCATGTTAACTGGCCAACCGGAACCACCTCTGTACTTTGCTCGGATGAAACAAATGAATCGTGATGGGATGGCATTACTTGGTGGGCTACCGACACCGAAGAAAATCAAGGACACGACTGAGTTAGCACGTGTCGTTTCCAGCGCAACAGTAATTGATACACGCCCATGGGAAGAAGTTCGTGAAGGCCACCTTCCCAACACAATCTGGTCTAAAGCAAACAATGATTTTCACCGGTTCGCAGGCTCTTTTGTTGATGCTACCGAAGAGATTGTTCTTATCGTGAGCTCGGAAGAACTCGACCGCGCACTGCGCAACGCGATTCGGATTGGTTTAGACAATCTTGTTGCGTGGGTCGAACCAGAACTTCTAGACAATGTAGAAGGTTTAGAGTCAATGCCCGAAATAACATCGAGTGAACTTGCTGAAATGCACAATCCATCAGTCCTCGATGTTCGCCGGTTGCTTGAGTTTGAAGATGGTGCAATTGACGGAGCTCTCAATGTTGCACACACGCGATTGCTTGATCGCCTTGAATTCATAGACAAAACGAAAACATGGGTTGTCAATTGCCACGGCGGAAGCCGCAGCGCCGCTGCTTGCATGGCGCTGAAACGCAATGGATACAATGTTATGAACCTTGCTGGTGGGTACAAAGGTTGGAAACAACAAACGAATTGTTGTACGCTGTAATGCTTTTTGTCTCTGAGAAACTTTCGGTATTAAAGCGTGAAATGCGTTTTGTATATGGGACAAGTTCCGGCCCAGGAGGTCAGCATGTAAATAAAGTTGCTACCAAAGCAACGCTTTTGTTTGATGTAGTTCACTCAAAATCGCTCACGCCAACGCAACGGAATACAATAACTGAGGGCCTCGCAACTCGAATCAACAAAGTTGGAGTGCTCCGTGTTACTTCTTCTAAGTATCGTTCGCAAGGCGAAAATCGCAAAGCTGTAATCGAGCGATTTGCCGAATTACTTCGGGAGACTTTAAAGCCAGTTCGAAAACGGAAAAAAGCAAAAGTTCCACGGTCTTCGAAGCGAAAACGGCTTGAAACGAAGAAAAAACGCGGTGAAACGAAACGTTTGCGGGGAAAAGTGCAACTAGACCGTTGATTGAATCGTATGGTTTTTTAGTTTTGAATTTCTGAAACTTATTCTATACTTCGACAAAGGGTTCGTATGCTTTCTTTAACAGTACTTGTACTTTCTTTTCAAACACTTGCTACTCCTTCTTATCCGGAAGGAGCGGATATTCCTCGCAACCTCACAATTGAGGAGTCTAAGTTTATCAAAAGAAATCCAATTACAGCACCAAGAGGCATCACCTCACCACCTGTAGGTCCAATTCACTGTGTTGCAGAATACGAGCCAATGGATGGCATCCTGCTCGCATGGGAAGGTTACGCTTCGATTGTTTCAGAAATGGCGGCCCGAATAACGACCGTAGGCAACGCAGATGCGATTGTTGTCATTGACCAGCCAAATGAAGAATCGCAAGCACTTTCTCAAATTGCTTCTTATGGCGGAGACATAAGTCGAGTAAAGTTTATCTATCGAACAATCGACACAATTTGGATTCGTGATTATGGACCGCGGTATGTGTACGAAGGCGAATGCCGTGCTATTGTTGATCACACTTATAACCGACCGCGTCCAAATGACAATGCACTCAACAGTTTTGTAGCAGAAGAACTCGGACACAAGTTGTACGAGTTGCCACTTGTGCATGGTGGTGGTAATTTTCATTTAAATGAAAACGATTTCGGCTGGGCGACAGAGTTGATTGAAGACGAAAACAATGGAATGTCTAGCGCAGAAATTCGTGGGTATTGGCAGGACTATCAAAATTTAAATGTAACGATAACGGATGCTTTTCCTACTTCTGTTGATTCCACGCAACACATAGATATGTGGATGTGCTGGGCTTCTGACACAACTTGCGTCATTAGTGATTGGCCGTACAACAGCGGATCAACCCAAGACCAAATTTGCGATGCGGTTGCAAGTAGTTTGCAATCCCAAGGGTATACCGTTGTTCGTCTACCCGCACGCAGTGTTTCGTGGACTCATTACACATACACAAACTCGGTCATTTGCAATGATTTGGTACTTGTTCCAAGTTATTCAAACTCTTCGGTTTCACAGCACAACGCAGAGGCACTCGCCGCTTGGCAAGAGGCGTGCCCTGATAAAACAATTGTTTCTATCCCCTGCCAATCAATCGTTACTTCTGCTGGTGTTATGCACTGCATCTGTATGCACGTTCCTCGGCATCTTGGAGGTACTTCCCCAACTTCGTATCTACAGTCCCCTAATGGCGGTGTCGTGTATGAGCCCGGGCAAAATGTTCCAATCACTTGGATTTCTGACGACGATGTTGCAGTGGCGAGTGTAAATGTAGAATTTTCTCCCGATGGGGGGAGCACATGGCAGATGGTTGTGTACGGAACTGCAGACGATGGTTTTCATCTTTGGCAAGTACCAGACGTAAACACGAACTCAGGTCTACTTCGTGTTGTCGCATTCGACGCAGATGGAAATTCAGGAAGTGATGCTGGAGATACTTTTTTCTCTATCAATGGCACCTCAGTGGCTGGCGATGCAAATGGCGATGGTGTTGTCAACGTAGCGGATATCCTCGCAGTGGTGGATGCTTGGGGTATCTGTGGGTTCACATGCCCAGCAGATCTCAACGGTGATGGCAGTGTAAATGTGGTCGATTTACTCGCAGTTATCGCTGCATGGTAATATAGGTAGTCTTTAGCATTAATTTGTTTGGTAATTGTTGATTTTAGGGCAACCATAAGCAATTTTATTCCGAATATCTCTTTGAAATACAGCTTCGCTGTGTTATGTTTAAAGTCGATATAATCCCCCCACCCACACTACCCCACCGAAATCATTAGGAGAGACTTAATGCGAGGAAGAACATTACTTATTACTGCTGCTGTTGCAGCATGTACGACTGTAGGCTTAGTTGCCGTTACTGGACACGCGGACCGCAAAGGCACTCAAAATAGAAGCATCATTGGTCCAGACGTTATCGCTTGGACAATTGCAGGTGAAAACAGTTTCGATTTTGATTATTACGGTTCATCTGATGGTATTGGTGGATACGCGATGGCAACACAATCGTGTAACTGGGGCGACGCTGAAGCCAACTGGTACGGTGGTACCGATGAGCCACCAACTATTATGCAACATATCTTCAGATTGAAAGAGGTGCGGGTTGAACAATGCGGCTGTCAACCATGCATGAAACAGT
>JACNLR010000199.1 GCA_014381385.1 Planctomycetota bacterium
GGTACGTAGTCACGAGACTGGTGCGTTAATGTTTTTGATCAAAGCTTATCGAGTCGAAGTTCCAGCAGCGAGCTGTGCACGGTTCGCTGCTTGCCTTTCAAAATTTCCAAGAACAACTACCCCAATGTTACCTTCATTTTTTGCACGCACATGCGCACCCTGCCATGCCAGCGGTCTTGCTTGCCATAATCGACCCGCGGGATCGATTGCAAAGTGGTATCCAATATCACCCCACCGCCCACCATCTCGGCGGAGGTGTGATTTTCGAATAGTTTCAAGCCTTGAAGCAGCGGAAGATTTTGAAGTCGAAGTAAATGCACTCATCCCATCGTGGTGCACTGTGATGAATCTGGTTGGAAGCATGCGGTTCATGTGTCGGGGTATGGGTTGCCCCTTTGCCCATGTACTCCTTGAAATCGCACCAATCATTTTCGTTGGCTCTGGAAGCACAACATTCTTCGGTGGGAGATCAAGAGTCGGTGGTGTTGTGCCTGACCAAATCGGACTTGGCAACGTACTTGTTACTTTGTTCCTGCCACAACCAACTAAAAACAACGCGCTCGCAAGTAAAAATGTACGCCTTGCTGCAACAATCTTTGAAGGTACAAATTTTAAATTATCGTTGTTCGTTTGGGTCATCAGATCGGCAGTTATAAGTGTATCGTCCTAGGGTTACTTTCGGCTCCAAAAAGGTGAAATTGAAGTCGTAAAAAGAGCCAAATCGGGGCATTATCGGTGCTTTCAGAGGTATAATAACCAACTTGTGGAAAACGTCTGTTTTGTTTGGTTTTCCCTATAAAAACACGAATTTTCTACGTAGGTTACCCAACCATCTATGACGCAATCTCAAGACACATATACCTCAGAACAAATCCAAGTTCTCGAGGGTTTAGAAGCCATCAGAAAACGTCCTGGGATGTATGTCGGGGGTACTGGTCTTAGTGCTCTGCACCACCTCGTCTACGAATGTGTAGACAACGCCATTGACGAAGTCATGGCTGAATTCGCAACAACAATTACAGTTCGAATTGGTGTGGATGGTTCTTGTACCGTTGTTGACGACGGTCGAGGCATGCCAATAGATGCAATGAAAAGTGAGAACCCACTCATTGACGGTCGCCCAGCTGTAGAAGTAATAATGACCCAGTTACACGCAGGTGGTAAGTTTGACGACAACGCATATAAAGTTTCAGGCGGTTTACACGGCGTGGGCGTAAAATGCGTCAACGCACTATCCGTCTGGACTGTAGTTGAAGTAATCCAAGAAACACAGACGTGGATGATAAGTTTTGCCCGGGGCGAAATTAAAAAAGAACTTCACAAAATTGAGGACTACAAAGGTGAACCAAGAAAAACAGGAACTCGTATTTCATTTTTGCCAGACCCTGAGATTTTTGCTGACACAACATTCCGTTACGAATCGCTTGAGCACCGGTTACGCGAACTTGCATTTCTAAACCCCGGTGTTTCAATCCGTTTGGTTGACGAACGGGTTGATAGCGAAGGAAAAATCCGAGAAGAAACCTTCTATAGCGAGCGCGGACTACCTGATTATGTTTCCTTCTTAAATCGTGGCAAATCAGAATACAGTTCTCCGATTTCCCTCTCTTACACAGACGAAGAATCGGGGACCGTTTGCGACGTTGCAATGCAATACACCGACGCAACCAGTGAAGTGTTGCTTGCTTTTGGCAATAACATTGTAAATCCTGATGGCGGCACTCACGTTTCTGGGTTTAAAACGTCTCTCACTCGCACGGTAAATGCGTATGCAAAACGTAATAACCTTATCAAAGGTCTTACGCCAAGCGGAGACGACCTTCGCGAAGGTTTGACATCGGTTATATCGGTGAAGTTGACCGACCCCCAGTTCAACAATCAAACAAAAGAGAAACTTCTCAACCCTGAAGTCGAGTCGATTGTTTCTTCACTAGTCTCCAAATTACTTGGCGCTTGGCTTGAAGAACATCCCTCTGAATCAAAGAAAATCTGCCTAAAGGCAATCCTCGCTGCCCAAGCAAGAGAAGCGGCTCGAAAGGCTAGGGATCTCATCAAGCGCAAGGGCGCACTTGAATCTGGTGGCATGCCGCAAAAACTTGCTGACTGTGTCACCAACGATGTTGACCGTTCTGAATTGTTCATTGTCGAAGGTGATTCTGCGGGCGGCTCTGCAAAGGGTGGTAGAGATCACGACACACAAGCGATTTTGCCCCTCAAGGGTAAAATTCTGAATGTTGAAAAAGCGCGAATAGACAAGGTGCTTGGGTTTGAAGAAATACGTATTCTCATTCAAGCATTGCAGTGCGGCATCGGTGAAGATTTTGATATTTCAAAGTTACGCTATGGGCGCATTGTTATTATGACGGACGCAGATGTTGACGGTTCCCACATCCGTACTTTATTGCTCACGTTCTTCTTTAGGCAAATGGGCGAATTGGTACGTCAAGGAAAAATCTATATCGCTCAACCCCCGTTATATCAGGTAACAAGAAACAAGAAAAGTTTCTATGTAAATAACGAGAATGAAATGACCTCCTTGCTCATGGAGATGGTCATCGATTCTTCTTCACTTATTGTTCGCGATAGTAACGGCAAAACACTCCGAACAATAGAGGGCGATGAACTGAATCGTGTTGCAAAACACCTATCGAGACTGACTGAACTCATCAATATTGCACAGAGGCGCGGCACGCCCTTTAGTAAATTACTTGATATGCGTTCAAATGATCCAGATGGTGGCAACCGGCTACCTCGGTTCCGTGTCGTGTGGCTTAACAACGAAGTAGTCTGCTGGAATGAAGAAGAAGCAAGAAAGATTGTTGCTGAAAATGACCTACTACTAGACGACATGACCGTAGAAGAATCCAATGGGAATGCTGCTCGCATCGCAGCACTTCGCGAATTGCATGAAAATCGTGAAATCGATTCCATCATTACATCGCTGCTTGCCTTTGACATTGACATCGCTGACTACTTCCTCGTACAAGAGGAAACCGTAAGCGGTGAGTTACTCAGCACAAAATATGCTTGGCTCGTTGATGCAACTACAGGGAAAGAAGAAGTCGTAAATGTTCCAAACATTCCGTCGATTCTTGACTCCTTGCGCCAGATTGGTCGCAGGGGTATCGAAATCAAACGGTTCAAGGGTCTTGGTGAAATGAATCCAGAGGAGTTGTGGGACACCACAATGGACCCAGATCAGCGAACGATGCTTCGGGTTACGTGGGACGCTGCTTCCGATGCAGACCAACTCTTCACCACGCTCATGGGTGAACAAGTCGAATGTCGTCGCAAGTACATCGAAGATCACGCCCTCGAAGTCAAAAATCTCGACATCTAACCAGATTAATTAACCAGCGGTGTATCAGTTACTTCAATAACCGCTAGTTACTCGCAGTTGATTACTTCGGCAAGGGCGGCATCACGTAGCCGGCAAGCATCGCATCTAGCGCATGGTGTTCCATCTTGATGCGGGTCGTAGCAGCTCTGTGTCATGGAATAGTCGACCCCGAGTTCCAAACCTCTTTTAATAATTTCAACTTTAGATAATTCTAAAAGAGGCACATGAATCGTAATAGGGTCGCCCTCAACACCAGCCTTAGTCGCAAGGTTGGCCATCGTTTGAAAGGCCTCTATGAACTCACCTCGGCAATCTGGATAACCAGAATAGTCAACAGCGTTTACACCTATGAAAATATCCCTTGCATCAATTGCTTCTGCAAATCCAAGTGCATGGCTTAAAAATATTGTGTTTCTTGCGGGAACATACGTCACGGGTATTCCATCGTCTTCGCCATTTTTGGGAACTTCGATATCATCCGTAAGCGCTGAGCCTCCCCAAGCACCCAAGTCAATAGTTGAAATAACATGGGATGCAACGCCAATTGCTCTGGCTACTTTTTTTGCAGATTCGATTTCTATGTTGTGCCGTTGGCCATATTCAAAACTTAACGCATGGCAACGAAACCCATCTTTGTTCGCGATTGCCAACGTTGTTGCGGAATCTAAGCCGCCCGAAAGTAACACGACTGCTCGATTATCCATGTGGCAAATCATCTTTGCGAGGGTCTGGTAATCGTTCGTTCAATTCTTCAAGCAATTTTTTGGTCTCTTCATCCAAGTCAAGCGGTGCGATAATGTGAATCACAGCGTAAAAATCGCCAGCCCTACCATCCGGTGCCTCGCATCCTTTACCCTTTACTCGAAGGCGACTACTACTTGATACTCCCGCAGGGATTTTCATGTCAACACTACCGCCAAGTGGTAGTGGAAGTTTCACCTTTGTACCCAGAGCTGCTTCTG
>JACNLR010000201.1 GCA_014381385.1 Planctomycetota bacterium
TTATACGGTGTACAAAATATAGGAGAACGAAACCGTGTCTAAACTTCCTGATGGTAATTCCCCCCCGCCTGCATATGAAGGTCCCTCTATAGAAGAAGTGAAGAAACTTCGTAAAGAGTTTTTAACTCCCGCACTTGTCACCTATTACAAAAATCCAATTATGATTGTTGATGGTCACATGCAATATGTTTTTGATGAGACCGGTAAGCGGTATTTAGACGGTCTCGCTGGGATTGTTTCAGTAAGTGCTGGCCATTGCCACCCAACAGTGATGGAAGCGGTCAATAAACAAAATTCGCATCTTCAGCACGTAACCACGATTTACTTGCACCCGAACATCGGATTGTTTGCCGAAAAACTTACAAGTACGTTGCCAGATGGTTTAGATGTTGTGTATTTCACAAACTCTGGTTCTGAAGCAAATGACCTTGCGATTCTAATGGCTCGGGCGTACACAAAAAACTTCGATGTTATTGCACTCCGAAATGCATATCATGGTGGTTCGCAAGGAGCGATGGGTTTAACTGCTCATTCAACTTGGAAATATTCGGTTCCACATGGTTTTGGAATACACCACGCTGTCACACCCGACAGGTATCGAGGACACTTTGGGTATGACGCCCCCGAAAGTGGGGAAGAGTATGCGAAGGATGTGCAAGATGTGATCCAGAGAGGAAGTTCGGGTTTAATTGCGGCATTTATTGCCGAGCCAATGCAAGGAGTTGGGGGAGTGATTGAAATGCCACCGAGGTATTTGAAACGTGCATATCAATATGTCCGAGATGCAGGTGGAGTTTGTATTGCTGATGAAGTGCAAACTGGTTTTGGTCGTACCGGAGAATCGTTCTGGGGTTTTGAAAATAGCGATGTTGTTCCTGATATGGTCGTGATGGCAAAAGGAATCGGTAATGGATGTCCACTTGCTGCAGTTGTCACTACAAAAGAAATTGCGCAGTCTATGACTGAAGCAATTCACTTTAACACGTTCGGTGGGAATCCAGTTTCATGTGCAGAAGGTCTTGCGACGCTAGAAGTGTTACTTGAAGATGATATGCAGGGCAATTCGAAGCGACTCGGCGATAAATTACTTGCTGGTTTGAGAAAATTGAAGGAACAATATTCCTGCATCGGTGACGTTCGGGGAATGGGATTGATGGTTGGGTTAGAACTTATTGAAGATGATGATAAAACTCCAGCAACAGAGTTAACAGCAAATGTTCTAGAAACATGCAAGGATTTGGGTTTGTTGATTGGCAAGGGTGGATTTTTTGGTCATGTGATTCGGATTACACCGCCAATGTGCCTTACCCAAGAGGATATTGAGTTTATGCTTGAAGTTCTTGGCGAAGCATTTGCAAAGGAATCGAAGTGATGTACGACACAGTAATTCACGGCGGAACAATATTTACTCCAGACAGCGTTTTTGTTGGTGACATCGGTATATCAGGGGATACAATTGGGGAAATCAAAGAAGGCGGAGGACTTGATGGCGACAAAATCATTGACGCAATGGGCAAGTGTGTTTTTCCGGGTTTCATCGATCCGCACGTGCATATCCATCTTCCTTTTATGGGTACAAATGCAATCGATGACCATGAGTCTGCAAGTAAAGCAGCACTTGTCGGTGGCACAACGACGATAATTGAAATGATTTGTCCGGGACCTGAAGATGAACCCGCCAAAGCTTTTGCCGAATGGAAAGAACTTGCTGAAGAGGGAAGTTGTTGTGATTACACGTTCCACCTCGCGGTCGTTCGATTTGACGAAACAGCAAAAACCCAACTTAGGGAACTTGTTGCAAACGAAGGTGTGCAATCGTTCAAAATTTTCTTGGCGTACAAAGGCGCGTTGGATATTTCAGACGAAAATTTGCACGAACTCATGCTCATGTGTAAAGAACTCGGTGTGACGTTAACGGCACATTGCGAAAATGCAGAGGCAATTGATGCTAAGCAAAAACAACTTATTGCTGAAGGAAAAACAGGTCCAGAATGGCACGAACCTTCAAGGCCTCGTGGTGTCGAAGCGGGAGGTGTGCAACATTTATGTGAATTTGCTGAACGGACTGGGGCAACAATATATGTAGTACATACTTCATGTGGCGAAGCAATCAATAACGCGATGCAGGCGAGAGAACGGGGTGTCGATGTTACAGTAGAAGCAGTCGCGCCCCACCTTGTCCTCGATAAAACGTATGCAGAACGATCAAACTTTGAAGGTGCTAAGTTTGTAATGTCACCGCCGCTAAGAGATGCAAAAGAACATGAATCACTCTGGAATGGCTTAGCAAGTGGCGAAGTTCTCACTATAGGGACTGACCACGCGCCATTTAATTATTCTGGGCAAAAAGATATGGGCAAAGATGCATTTACTCTGATTCCAAATGGCATACCTTCCATTCAAGAACGAGTGGATCTTGTGCATACATATGGTGTATGCACTGGAAAAATCGAACTTCGAAAAATGGTTGATGTTTGTAGCACAAACGTTGCAAAGATTTTTAAGATGTATCCCAAGAAAGGTGCGCTTGCAGTTGGCTCTGATGCCGACATCGTAGTGTATGACCCAAACTATGTTGGTACATTCAACCATAAAGATGGTTTGTCGAAAATTGATTACTCAGGCTTTGAAGGTATGCAGCGTAAAGGTCGAAGCGATATTGTTCTTCTTCGGGGAAAAGTTGTTGCAGAACAAGGCGCTTTCATCGGCGAATGCGCTGGTGGCAAGTACATTCCACGCAAATAAACGACCCCGCGGGTCGTTTATTAATCGTTGGAAACGAGTTTGTCTGATTGTTCAACGAAATCATCACCAGACCACTGCGCATCTTTTTCAATCATGCCTTCTCTGCGTGCTTTCGCTTCTGCCTTGGCTTTTGCTTGCCTAGAAACCAAATCAGCATGTGTACTAAAGTAAGGGATGGAAGCACCACGGAAATCATCAATTGTTGTGAAGTCATGATTCTCCATAAACGCAAGCAAACTCTCGCTCATTTCTTTCACCATGCCGTACCCATTAATCATGACTCCGGTACAAACTTGGACTGTACTTGCGCCGAGCAAAATAAACTGCGCAGCATCTTCTCCAGTTTCGATTCCGCCGATGCCAGAAATGGTTCGGTCTTGAAAACCATCTTCCATCATACGTGCGAGTTCCATCACCATTCGAAGTGCGATTGGCCGAACCGCTTTGCATGAGTAACCGCCGGGAACGCTATATCCTTCTACTGTCGGTTGGGGTCGAAGTGTTTCTAAATCGACACCCACGACGCTAAGAATAGTGTTAATTGCAGCAAGACCATCTGCACCTGCAGCAAGTGATTGTTTTCCAGGATCAGCGATATGCGTAATGTTTGGAGTCATCTTTGCCCAGACTGGAATGTTTGCAACTTCCATCACCCAACTTGTGACCTCACCAACGATATCTGGATTCTCTCCCATTGCTGCACCCATTTTTCGTTCAGGTAAACCATGTGGACATGAAAAATTTAACTCAAACGCGTCGATACCAATTTCTTGGCAACGCTCAATCATCTCTATCCAGCGATCTCTGTTGTACTCTTCCATGACAGATGCAATCAGAATGTCATCCGGATGCGTTTGTTTTACAGAGTCAAATTCTTCAAGCCAAGTTTCAAAAGGGCGATCGCTAATGAGTTCAATATTTTCCCAACCGAAAACTTCTTTGGAACCAGTAGCGCGCATGCGGGCATACCGAGGTGCAACATTTGTTACTTTCGATGCGTCCATACTGATTGTCTTTGCAACAACGCCTCCCCAGCCCTCATCAAATGCTTTTCGGATGACATTGGCGTTTGTGCCGGGAGGACCGCTGCCGATAACAAAAGGATTTTTGAATTTCAGTCCATTTACAGTCGTTTCGAGTGTTGCCATGGTTCACATCATACGGCTTTCAAGTGATACCATCTACATCAATGGCAGAACTTTCAAATCTCGGAGCGCTTTGGAGTACGCAGCATGATGCATTGATTGAAGCAAAAACCCATGATGCAATCCGATTGCGGATGCACCGTGCATTTTCTTGGTTACACAAAGCGGGTGATTTTGAAATTCCCGATGATGCAGATGCAAGATTCCTGTTTTCATGGATTGCGTTAAACACCATGTATGCTAAGTGGGATAGTGATTTGGTGAACCGAGAACCTGAATGGCAAACTCGCGAAGCGTTCTTAAAACGAGTGGTCAAGCATGACAATCGTGGCAGAATACAGGAAGTAATTTTAGAAAATCGAAAACATTGTGACAGGTTGCTCTCCGAAGAACACCTA
>JACNLR010000156.1 GCA_014381385.1 Planctomycetota bacterium
CTCCTTTGGGGTCAGACTCCTTTGGGGTCAGACTCCTTTGGGGTCAGACTCCTTTGGGGTCAGACTCCTTTGGGGTCAGACTCCTTTGGGGTCAGACTCCTTTGGGGTCAGACTCCTTTTGGGGTTAGGACTCCTTTTGGGGTCAGACTCCTTTGGGGTCAGACTCCTTTGGGGTCAGACTCCTTTTGGACCCCAATAATGCGAAGAGTTTCTTGGATGTTTGTAAAAAGCGGTATAATGCTCAGCATGCGAAGCGATCGTGGTACAACTTTTGCGACTATTCTGGTTTTGATGTGTTGCATTGGAGGAAATGTTGGTTCTGGCTCAATGTCGACACATCGAGTGCTCATCCGGACAGTTGTCCAGCACGGTAACGTTTCCTTTATCGAAGTTGGCACACCATCGCATTCGATGGGTCTACCTGCCACTTGGAAACCGCAAATACTTGACGGCAACTTGCTTCCCCTTGCCGATATCGATGAACTGCACAATTTGCCACCGCCATATTGCGGTTGATTGTCATCAGTTCTCGATTTTTCCCGTTAAAAAAAGATATGTAAAGAGGTGACGCATGGGCGTTCCAGTCATTAGTACAGTAGGTCGTAAGGTTTTTGGTAGTCGCAATGATCGTATGGTCAAGCGATATTTGAAGTTAGTTGAGCAAGTCTCACAGCGAGAAACAGAGACCAGAAAGCTCACAGACTCGCAGTTATATGCAAAAACGGAGGAGTTCAGGAAGCGAGTCGTCGATGGCGAAAGTGCCACGGACCTTATTCCAGAAGTGTTTGCCATCGCAAGAGAAGCGATGGATCGTGCTGTTGGAGTTCGAAACATTTTCAATCCGATTCACGAGTTCGACCCTTCGCAACTAAGCGGCGAAGCTCGTGAACTCTACGACGAAACGAAAGCGACAATAGACGCGACGGAGGATAGAAAACCTGATCGTGAACTCCTTGGGAGCGTAGAACCTGTGCCTGCTTGGCAATTTGTAGATATTCCAATTGCTTTGTACGAAGCAGTGCGGGAACTGTACCCCCAATCAAAGCCTCCATTTCGAGCTCGCCCGTTTGATGTACAACTTGTAGGTGCTGTCGTTCTTTACGAAGGCAGAATTGCTGAAATGAAAACAGGGGAGGGCAAGACAATTGTTGCTCCGCTTTCTTGCTACCTCGCAGCAATTGAAGGAAAACAAGTACACGTTGTAACCGTAAACGACTACCTCGTGCAGCGTGACCGAGATTGGACGTTCCCATTCTTTAGAATGCTTGGCTTAACTGTAGGCGCAATTCATCCACAACATATGCAGCACCCACAACTTAAGCAGATGGCATACCACTGCGACGTTGTATATGGCACAACAGCAGAATTTGGATTCGATTATTTGCGTGACAACATGAAAATGTCTCCTCAAGAGCAGGTGCAAAAACGACGAGAGATTGCGATTGTCGACGAAGTTGACTCGACTCTCATCGATGAAGCGAGAACGCCGCTTATCATTTCCGGCCTCGCACATGACGATCAACCTCGGTACGAACTTGCAGACAAACTTGCACGTTATCTTCTTGAAAAACAAAAACCTTGGGAAAAATTTGACCAAGAAGTTCAATCTTGCCTTGTTACGATTAGTGGTCTCGAGGGAGATATACGAAACGCGGTCGACAAGTCCACAATCCCAACACTTAAAGAGAAGATGGCAACAGCGAAGAAAAAGTTGCCAGTACTTGAAAAAGAACGAGATCAATATACGCAGTTCTACGAAATTGAATTGGATAAAAAGCGAGCAACGCTTACGCACGACGGTGTTGCAAAAGCGCAACAAGAGGCGAACATCGGCTCGTTTTATGTTGGCGAAAATATGGACGTTCCCCACCTTTTAGAGCAATCTATCCGTGCGCATACGGTGTATCAACGAGACCGTGATTATATGATTGCGGCTGATGATAAAGGTACGATGAGCGTCGTAATCATTGACCAGAATACTGGTAGAAAGATGGTTGGCCGCCAATGGTCAGATGGTTTACATCAAGCCGTTGAGGCAAAAGAAGGCGTAGAAATAAAACAAGAAACGCAGACGATGGCGACTATCACTATCCAAAACTTTTACAAGTTATACGACAAACTTGCCGGTATGACTGGTACTGCTGATACTGAAGCTACTGAGTTTTATGAAATTTATGGTCTTGACGTCCTTGTTATTCCAACAAATGTTCCCATAGTTCGCGAGGACCACAACGACTTAGTCTTTACAACTGCCAAAGATAAAACTGCTGCTGCTGTGGAAGAAATATACGCAATGTACCGAGTTGGTCGGCCAACCCTTGCGGGAACAACAAGCGTAGAGAAATCTAAAGAGTTAAGCGGAATGTTGAAAAACCTGCATAACATTTCTCACGAAGTACTTAATGCCGAGCAACACGAACGTGAATCTGAAATTGTCAAATTTGCTGGAGAACTCGGTTCGGTAACAGTAGCAACAAATATGGCGGGTCGGGGTACAGACATTAAATTAGCCTTGTTTACGCCTGCGGAGTTAATCGAACACTGGAAGAAGACTGATCTCTGCCCACGAGATGTCACAGCGGATATGGATTTGGACGAAGTTGTTGCAAAAATATACAAGCATATTGCACCCAAAGAACTTGGTCTACGTAAAGCGGAAGTTGAAGGCATGAGCGACGAAGACATTCGCAGGCAACTGCTTGAGCACTGGTGGGCCATGTGTTGCTGGTGGGTTGATGGCGATAAAGCCTCCTCTACAAGAGAGGACAAATTGATCGCAGATCTTGATAAGAGTGGCGCATGTATGCTGCACAAACTTCGTTTCTTTGAGGGCGTGGAAGACATGGGCGGACTGCACGTTATTGCAACGGAGCGTCATGAAGCTAGGCGTATTGACAACCAGTTACGTGGTCGAAGTGGTCGCCAAGGCGATAACGGATCAACACGTTTCTTCTTGAGTTTAGAAGATGATTTAATGAAAATGTTTGCGGGGCCACGAACGCTACAACTTCTCAGCAAAATGGGCATGAAAGAAGGTGTTGCAATTGAACACAACATGCTCACTAAAGCTCTGACGAAGGCGCAGCGAAAGGTTGAAGAGCGAAATTTCTTAGTTCGGAAAAATATTCTTGAATACGACGAGGTAATGGATCATCAGCGACATGTCTTTTACGATTTGCGTCAGCAGGTTTTAGAGGGAAGAGAAATCAGAGAACTGATTTTTGAATATATTGAAAATGCTGTAAGCGAATCTGTGTTTAACTATCTCGACCCCACATATTCTGCAAGTTGTATGACTGAGTGGATACGGGATAACTTACATGTTGGAATAGAACCAGAGCGTATAGTTGGTAAAGATAGAGAAGACCTACACAAATTGATTATTCGTGATGCGCTTGAAGAATCAGTCGAAATTATTCGCGTTACTATTGGTGAATACCTTCCCGACACCATCGACCTAGGCGAAGGTAAGGTTGCAGAACGCGACGAAACAACATGGGACTACAAAGGCGCAGTTGCTTGGGGAAGTACTGCTTGGGATTGCGACTTATCAATTGCAGAAGCAACCGAGCTATCGCGTGAGATGATTATTGAGCGAATCGAAGAATCTGCTGCGAATAAAATTCAATCAATTGACTTGGCGCCACTCGATCCGTGCCTTGTTCCAGACCATGCACAAGAAGAACTAGCCACTTGGGCGATATCGAAATTTGAAATTCCTTGTGTATCAAGCGATTTTGATGATCTTGAATCGAGCGAAGCAGTTGAGTTTGTTATGGATAAAGCTATGAACGTCTACGCAAAGCGCGAGCGCGAGTATCCGATTGAGTTTGTCATCGATAACACAACTGCCCGTATGCAGCAAGACCCTGCAAAAGCAATTGAGGCTTTTTGTCAATGGGTAAAGTTGAAGTACGATTTGGATTGGACACCAACTTCACTTCCGTCAACAAACCCAGATGATTTGAAAAAGTTCTTGCTTGAAGAAGCAAATCGTTGGGATGACGATAGGTATGCACGCAGGGCGCAACGCATAGTGGACGATAGCGATGGAGATGTTGATGCCTGGCTTCGTGAAAATTGGAATTTCGCGTTGACGGACAATGAGAAAGAACTCGCCGTCGAAGAACCACTCGAAGTTGCAATACAAAAGATTAAACAAGTACAACGGGCTGAACTAGCTCAACTTGAACGGACAGTCTTGTTGCAAATATTTGACGCTGTTTGGAAAGAGTATAAATGAGAATATAGTTGAGGTTAAAGAAAAGTTAAAAAACCCAAA
>JACNLR010000177.1 GCA_014381385.1 Planctomycetota bacterium
CGAAGACTTAGATTTGGATCGTGCTGGAATCTATCTTGGCGCAGGCGAGGGCTTGTTGGATTTTTCGGCGCTCTCAATGATAGACACACACGCTTGGGATGGAGAGGGCGGAAAGGTCGACGCAGTTTCTTGGGCCACATTTGCGCGAGAAAAACTCGACGAGTGGGGTGAAGTCGAGCAAGAACCAAACATGTCCCTCTGGCATGTTGCTAAAGAATACGGACTACAGGGTCCAGCATTTAACTGTTTAACGGCATGTGCAGCAAGCACACAAGCCATCGGCGAAGCCGTAAGCGTCCTAAGAGCAGGTGATGCTGACGTCATGATCAGCGGTGGCACGCACACGATGTTGCACGCACTTGGCATTACAGGATTTAACAGATTGACCGCTCTTTCTACCTTTGATGGCGACCCCAAAAAAGCTTCAAAGCCATTCTCTAAAGATCGAGGCGGTTTCGTAATGGGCGAAGGTGCTGGCATGCTCATACTTGAAACGTTGGAACACGCATTGGGCAGAGGCGCAACTCCACTTGCTGAGATTGTTGGCTTTGGCTCAAGTGCCGACGCGTATCGAATCACAGACCTTCACCCTGATGGGCGGGGACCTGCCGCAGCAATTCGAAATGCGCTTTCCCAAGCAAACATTGATCCAACAGCAACTGTGGATGGCAAACCGCCTGTGCAGTACATTTCCGCGCACGGCACTTCAACACAAGAAAACGATTCCATAGAAACAAAAGCAATCAAACTTGTCTTTGAAGACAACGCCCCGAACGTACCAGTAAGTTCTATTAAGTCAATGATGGGGCACCTTATAGCTGCGGCAGGTTCTGTCGAGTTAATTACGTGTGTGATGTCGATACAAACGGGCACGCTTGTTCCAACGATTAACTTGGACAACCCAGACCCTGAACTTGATTTAGATTACGTGCCAAATGTTGCGAGGGAAGCGCAAGTAGATTGTTGCCTAAGTAACTCGTTTGGTTTTGGTGGGCAAAATAATACGCTGGTTGTGCAGCGGTACGAACCGTAATCCGTTCATAGTTTTTTGTTAACCTTTGCCGAAACATCGGCCGCAGCGGAACGCAACGTGTCTGCAAAGAGTGCCGCCATCATCGCAAAGAGACCTATTCCAACAAACATAAGTAACACTGCCATAAATCGGCCACCAACAGTAACGGGGTAAAAATCTCCGTAGCCTACCGTGGACATCGTAACAACAGACCACCAAAGAACATCCGCAGCGCTCTTAATATTTGCGTTTGGATCCTGCGACTCAAAATATAACACGGCAAAACAACACCCAACAATGGTAATTTCAGCGATGAGAAATCCCGTTACAACCATCGTGCTTCTACGATCTACACGAACTGCCCTGATTATTGCATGTATAGACTTAATCGCTCTAACTCCCTGCACAATTCTAAAGAGGTGTGGCCAGTGCATCGTGTGGATTACTTTCGATGTTCCAAATTGTGCCGCTGGAATAGATGCGAGTAAATCTACAATACCCCAAGTGAAAATATATTTGAATTTATTTTTCGCGTGGTACAGGTTATAGAGAAAGTCACAAAAGAAAATAGCACAGACACCAAGGTCAAACATATCGATAAGTTGGACCGTAGGGCTATTTGGAGTTAACGTTAACCGCCAAGCTAATAGCGTAAGTGAAATGATTCCGGACACCGCAACAAACAAGTTGAAGGAGTGCGGGTGGTCTCTCGTTGAAGGTGTTCCCTCATCTACAAGACGACTGTCTTTGTCACTCATGCATTGAAACTGCTGCCGCAGCCACATGTGTTCGTTGCATTTGGATTCTCAAAGACAAATCCTCTTCCCATCACTTCATCTTTAAAATCGACGGTTGTACCGTTGAGGTAGAGGTAACTTTTAGGGTCACAAATGACATGAAAATCTCTATTTTCGCCATCGACTTCAAATTTGTAGTCCCACTGCTCGTCATCGTCCTTTTTAGCCTCAGTGAGATCTAAAATATAACTAAACCCTGAACAACCACCGCCCTTTACGCCAACCCGAAGGTGCGTTTTGTCACAATCTAACTCCTGCTGAGTCATGATGTTATTGATTTCGCGTGCTGCTGATTCTGTGATTATTACTGCCATTGTATGGCTCCTTTTGCTGCCGATTTCTATCTCACATTATACCCAGTTTCTACGGCATTGTCACGTAAAGGAGGGTGGGCCGCAGCACTCGTTGAGCATCTGATTGCAGGGGCATACCCAAGGTTTTCCTATACTGCTTGCGATGGAAGTTCTCACCCGCGAATCTGAAATTGCTGCGTTCAAAGAGTGCGCGTTCGTACCAACAATGGGTGCATTGCACGAGGGTCATCTTTCTCTTATACGCATGGCGAAAAAAACTAACCGACCTGTGGTCGTGAGCATATTCGTAAATCCTGAGCAGTTTTCACCTGAAGAAGATTTAGATACATACCCTCGTAATTTGGAACAAGATTGCGCGTTTGCTGCAAGCGTAGGTGCTGACGCAGTCTTCGCTCCAAGTGTTGAAACAATGTACCCTACCGCGCCCCAGCCGATTGCCCTTCCAGATGCTGCAACAATGCCACAACTTGAAGACGCATGCAGACCGGCTCACTTTATGGGAGTTTGCGTTGCAGTTGCGCGTCTCTTTGATCTTGTGCAGCCAGCAGTCACTGTATTTGGATTGAAAGATTACCAGCAATACCTCGTCGTCAAACAATTAATTGTTCAAGAGGAGAACCGCTGGAAAAATCTTAAAATACTTGGTGCAGAAATCATTCGTGATGAAGATGGTTTAGCAATGAGCAGCCGCAACGTCTACCTTACTACGGAGCAACGCAAGCAGTCTCTGGGATTACATAAAGCGATTTCGTGCACAACTCAAAACGATATGGTTGAAACGCTCAATACATATGGACTTGATATCGAATACGCTGTCTTGCGTAGCAGTCGTTCACTTCTTACACCGATTGATGGCGAGCCAGTGCGGGCACTCGTCGCCGCTAGGCTTGGCAACATTCGCCTCATCGATAATGCGGAGGTTCAACCATGACACGCACACTTTTGTATGGAGGCTCGTTTGACCCCCCACACATCGCGCACATTAAAGTTCCCCACGCAGCGATGGAATACCTTAAGTTTGACCGTGTACTATACGTGCCAGCATTTCAATCGCCCTTAAAAAAAACAACGCCAACCTCTGCAACTCACCGCTTAGCGATGCTTCAACTGGCGCACGCTGGTTGCCCTTGGGCTGCCATTTCAACAATAGAACTTGACCGAGGAGGGACAAGTTTTACAATTGACACGATTGATTCTCTGTTGGATTCATGCGATGAACTGCGCCTGCTTATTGGGGCTGATCAATGGCTACACTTCAAAGAGTGGCATAGGTGGGAAGATATTATTTCATTAGCGAACCCTGCAATAATGCCGCGCATAGGTTTCGAGCTCTCAGACCCTCGAGTATTAAAAATAAAACCACTTCCAGGGTCCTCAACAGCAGTCCGTGAAAAGATCGGGCAAACGGAATGCTCCCTTGACTTTATTCAACCTGAGGTTGCAGCGTATATCGCACAACATGGTTTGTACCTGTAAAATACGCAGTCGATGACTGCACCGCGAATTGGTTTTATCTCCTTGGGTTGCCCCAAGAATTTGGTTGATAGTGAGCAAATGCTTGCGACGTTAGTCGATGCTGGTTATGAGCTTGTAGAGGATCACAGCGATGCAGACGCAATAATAATTAACACGTGTGGATTTCTAGAAGCGTCGAAAGTTGAATCAATCGAGGTTATCAATGAGGCAGTTGCATTAAAAGAAACTGCAAGCGTCCAAAGAGTAATCGCTGCGGGTTGCCTCGTCCAACGCCACCGTGCAAACTTGCTTGAGTGGTGTCCGGGTATTGACGCAATGATCGGCGTGTTTGACAGAGATCACATAGTCGATGCAATGCGAGAAGAGGGCGAAAAAGAAAAAGCACCACAATGGATAGAAGCCAACGCGACGCTCGCAGCAAGAGCGCGGGGGCTTGAGAACGCGCAAGGTTATTTTGAAGACGACTCAAACCGCGTTCAATTAACTCCAAGGCACTGGGCGTACCTACGTATCAGTGAGGGGTGCAATCAAAACTGCACCTTCTGCACGATTCCTTCAATTCGAGGAAAAATGCGATCGAAGCCTGTTGAGAATATTGTCGCAGAAGCAAAACAATTGTTAACGTCTGGAGTCTTTGAACTCAATTTGATTGGGCAAGACACGACAAGTTATGGCAACGATATCGGATACGAATCTGGATTAGTTGGGCTGCTCACAGAACTCAATGAAGCAGTCGCAAAATCTGGTGGTGGTTGGATACGTCTCATGTATGCCTATCCAACTTACTTTACGCAAGAGATGATCGACACGATGGCAAGTTTACAACACGTCCTGCCCTACATTGATATTCCATTACAACATGCGAGCGACTCGATGCTCAATGCAATGCGCCGAAATGTAACCGCCGATATCCAATCATCGTTGCTCACGCAGCTCAGACAGAGTATTCATGGTGTTGGCATTCGTACGACTTTTATAACTGGGTTTCCAGGTGAAACAGAAGAAGACCATCAAAAACTTCTCGCATTCATAAAAGAACACAAATTCGAAGCAATGGGCGTCTTTCGATATTCAAAAGAAGACGGAACAGTTGCAGGCACAATGGAAAAAGACGATTCACTTCGCATTCCACAAGCCATCAAGCAACACCGCGAAGAGGAACTTATGCTTGCGCAACAAGACATTGCGTTTGCTCGAGCAGAACAAGCTGCCATAGATGGTGAAAAGCACGATGTATTGCTAGACGCCTATCTTGGCGAAACAGGCGAAGGCGAACTGCACTTGTATCAGTGCCGAACAAAGCAACAAGCTCCAGATGTTGACGCTTGCACAATTCTGATGGCAGAAAACAAACAAACGATAGGAACAGTCGTGAACTGTACAATTACCGATAGCGATGGGTACGACCTCGTTGCTAGACCTACTGACGAATTAGAGAAGGTAATCTCACTCCCCTTGCGGTAAACTGCACCATCACTATGCACATTCGTAACTTTTCTATCATTGCTCATATTGACCACGGCAAAAGTACGCTTGCCGATCGGTTGTTGCAAGCAACGAAAGCTGTCACCGATCGAGAAGCAAAGGCGCAGTTACTAGACTCGATGGATCTAGAACGCGAGCGAGGCATTACTATCAAAGCCTCCGCGGTCACTGTGAACCATACGTACAAGGGCGAGGTGTATCAATTGAACTTTATTGATACGCCAGGACATGTTGATTTTACGTACGAAGTATCAAGAGCGCTAACTGCGTGCGAGGGCGCACTCCTTATTGTTGATTCAACACAGGGAGTCGAAGCGCAAACAGTCGCAAATGCATACTTAGCTATTGAAAACGACCTAGAACTTATTCCGGTTGTTAATAAAATTGATCTTCCTTCTGCTGACCCTGAAAAGGTAGCTATGGAGATTGAGCAAATCCTTGGGCTTCCAGCCGAAAACTGCATTTACTGTTCCGCAAAAACGGGCGAAGGCATCGAAGAGTTACTTGATATCATTTGCGAACAGTTGCCTTCACCCAAGCCTGCAGTTGTGAAGGAAACGCGTGCATTAATTTTTGATTCGCATTACGATGATTACCGAGGCGTCATTGTGTACTTCCGTGTGTTTGACGGCTCTCTTTCAAAGGGTGATAAAATACGAATGATGGGGACAGAGCGAAACTTTACGATTACAGAACTCGGTAGGTACACACCAACACCCGTACAAGCAAAAACTATTGGCACTTCCGAAGTAGGCTACATGGTTGCTGCCATTAAAACACTTGACGATGTGCGAATCGGTGACACTATTACTCTCGAATCAAATCCAGCCAAGGAAGCTCTGCCGGGTTACGAAGAGCCAAAACAAATGGTCTTTTGTGATTTTTATCCAGCCTCTAGTGAAAGCGGAAGTAAAAAAACAGAATTTGAAACACTTCGCGAAGCCGTTGAAAAATTGCGCTTAAACGATTCTAGTTTTACATTTGAAACACAACACAGTGAGGCGCTTGGCTTTGGTTTTCGTTGCGGTTTCCTTGGGTTGTTGCATATGGAAATTGTGCAAGAACGGCTCGAGCGTGAGGGCGGCGCAGAAATTGTGCAAACTGCACCGACCGTAAACTACCAAATTGAACTAACCGATGGCACTATGCTTGACATTCACAATCCAGCGGACTTGCCAGACCCTGCGCATATTAAATCCATCAGGGAACCGATAGTTAAAGTAGAAATCATTTGCCCTGACGAATCAATTGGGGACTTGATGCGTTTGTGCGAGGGTAGGCGAGGAATTTTTAAAGGACAAAAATTTGTTTCAATGGGCCGGCAAATGCTCGATTACGAGTTGCCACTTGCTGAGATTATTTATGATTTCTACGACAAACTCAAGTCAATCACTCGTGGGTATGGAACTATGGATTATGAGATTGTCGAATTCCGAGCAGACAGGCTTGTCAAGGTTTCAATTCTCGTAAACGGTACGCCTGTTGAGGCGCTAAGTGTCATTTGCCACAAAGAAAAAGCTGAAGTACGAACTCGTGCTATCTTGTTAAAATTGCGCAAACAAATTGATCGTCACCAATTTGAAATAGCATTGCAGGCTGCAATTGGCGGTAAAATTATTGCACGCGAAACCGTAAAGGGGTTTCGTAAAAATGTTACTGCCAAGTGCTACGGCGGCGATATTTCAAGAAAAAGAAAACTTCTTGAAAAACAAAAGAAGGGTAAGCGCCGTATGAAGGCTATTGGCAATGTGCATATCCCACAATCCGCATTTCTTTCCATACTTGAACAAGGTGATTAAACAATGAACAACAAAACAACAAACGTAGTAATTGCAACTTTCCTATCTATAGCCGTTGTCTCAACAATGCTTATGAGTAATGAGAAAACTGGGACTATAGGTCCTGCTGATGCGGTTATTCTCGCTGGAAGCGATGGGGATGTGACTGTTAAAAACAGTGAGGGACGAATGTCGTGGGGTGACAAGAAGACAAGCACTGTATGGTCGATCGGATTCATGGAAACCGGAAAAGCTTTGTCGCAATTATTGCAAGCAGACCACTATGTTGAAACAAGAGAAGAACTAAATGCAGAGTTGGCTGGGTCCCTTACAGAAACACGAAAAGCACTTGAAACTATTAATGCGCAAGCCCAATCTCTTGAACAAGACGATCCAAACGCTGGCGCTCTTAGGCAACAGTGGCAACGGCTGTACGATAAATTCCAAAAACTGCAAAAAATTGCTGCCGATGCACGCGCATCACTTCTTGCAGACCAAATGCAAGAATCGTATGACGAGATAATAGAAGCGGTCAATGTTGTTTCGGAAAGACTACAGGTCGACATGGTGCTTAGGTTTATACCTCCAGACGGTGAATTTGAACAGGGAAACCCTGACTCAACAATCATGCAAATACGGCTTCGCAGTGCGCTGCGTCTCCCTGATGGCTTGGATATTACGGACGAGGTTCTTGCTGAACTTGGGCTTGACGACTAATCGAATCGCTAAAAATTGCAGAAACTGTTTGTTTTACCTCTACCATACTCGGGCATGCATCACCAAGGAGTTCTCGCATGGAGGTTACTTTTCGACCTGCAAGACCACACGGTACGATGAAATCAAAGTGTTGCATGTTTGGGTCAACATTCAAAGCAAAACCGTGCATCGAAACCCAGCGTGATACTCGAACGCCCATCGCACATATTTTTGCATCTCCAACCCAAACACCTGTTGCGCACTTGTCACGATGTGCTTTTATTCCATACTCCTCAAGGACATCAATGAGAATCGTTTCCAAGAATCGCATGTAACTATGAATACGCAAGGAAAGTTCGTTCAAATCGCAAATTGGGTAGCCCACGAGCTGCCCGATGCCGTGGTATGTGATATCACCCCCGCGATCTGTATTACACGTGGTTATCCCCGCTTTTGAAAGTTGCTCTTTCGATGCAATCAGATGTTCCTTAGCGCTAGGTCGCTTTGTCATTGTAATGACGGGCGGATCGTGCTCTAGCAGGAGCAGATGGAACGGGGAGGCGGTTTCGTTCCGCTGGTCGATGACGAGTTTCTGCAACTCTCGCTGTTTTTCTAATGCATCCTTGTACGCTATTTTTCCTAGATCTTGTATTTTGAGTTGGCAATCCATCGTGATTTTGGGATGATACCCTGCAATGCCAGAGATTCATCCTTCTTCCATCCTTGATGGTGAAATTACTATCGCTGACGATGTTGTCATAGGTCCAAACTGCGTTTTGACCGGAGAAATTTCAATTGGCGAGGGAACTACGCTCATCGGCAATTGCTACCTCACCGGTAAACTCGCCATAGGCAAACGAAACACAATCTATCCCTTCGTCAGCATCGGCTTTGCGCCACAAGATATGAGTTTCCCAGATGACCAATATGCACCGGGTGTTGTAATCGGTGACGACAACATATTTCGCGAAGGTGCCACCGTGCATAGAGCTACGCAAGAGACTCCTACATCAATTGGTAATGCGAATATTTTTATGACAACCACGCACGTTGCACACGATTGCCAAATTGCAAACAACTGCACAGTCGTCACAGACGTTTCTCTTGCTGGTCACGTACACGTGCAAGACAATGTCATCCTCGGCGGAAGCGCGAACATTCACCAATTCGTGACGATCGGAAAGGGTGCAATGATTATTGGGCTTGGCTATGCGTCCTTTGATGTTCCGCCGTATTTCATGATTACGGGCGGAAATATTATTGGGTCGATCAACGTGGTTGGGATGCGAAGAAGTGGGATGGAAACAAGTGAAATTACTCGACGCAAAGAAATCTACAAGCTGCTCTATAGGAGCGGTAATTCATTGCGCACTTCTTTAGAGCAATTAAAAAATGAAGGCGACGCTATTGCACTCGAATACGCTGCATTTATTGAGTCTGCACGTAGAGGAGTCGTTACGCCTTACTTACAGCAACGAAGTGCAAGAAGAGGCATAGCTGCAACACATGAGTAAGTTGGTTTTTTTTGTTTTAGGAAGCGGTTCCTCTGGAAACTCTAGTTTGTTACGCATTAAAAATAATTGGGTGATGATAGACTGTGGTTTTTCGATGAAACAAACAAAAGAACGTATGCGAACGCACAATGTGCAACTTGATATGGTCAGCGATGTCGTCATCACGCACCTTGACAGAGATCATTTCAACCCAGTTTGGTGTAGAACATTTTTACAGCGGGGTGTTCGAGTACATCTGCATGAAAGTCACGTTGCAAGAGCAAGGAGCGCAGGTCTTGATGAAGCATGCATTGTCCCGTTCAAAAACACCTTTCACTTGCATGGTGCGCAAGTCGAACCTGTACACGTTGCACACGATGCACTTGGTACTTTTAGTTATATTTTTGATACGGGTAAAACCCGTTTCGGATTGGCAACAGACTTGGGAAGAGTTCCACAGCACTTGCTCGATCGATTTGTCAATCTTGATGGCGTTGCATTTGAATCCAACTACGACCCGTCCATGCAAGAGATGAGCAATCGCCCTGCCGCATTAAAATCGAGAATTATGGATGGCGGTGGTCACCTTTCTAACGAACAATCAATTGCAGCAATCTGCCATATTGCAGCGGAATCGAACCTGCAACATATTGTGCTTTTGCACCTTTCAAGGCAGTGCAACTCCACTGCAATTATTCGAGATTTGTACCGCGATAACCTTGCCCATCTTTACAATTATGTGACAATGACAAGCCAAGATCGCTGCTCAAGGTTACTTTCTATTGAAACCAGCGTGGCATCAACCATCTAATCTCTTTAATTGCAATATGTTGCGCCATTAGAAGTGCGAGTCTCTTTTCGGGGAAAACCAAAGGAAAAACCCCCTACGATGCCGATATGTAGGGTGCAATGGGAACTACCGCAATACGATCACGTCGTGGGCAATCAAAAGGCCCCTCTATTCTCACATCCGCAGACCTTAAATCGAGGATACTGTGGATTTTCAGTGCCACAATTGCTCTTTTCATAGCAGTTGCATTGCTTTCGTTTAACGCTAGCGACGCACCTTCGCACGTCGTTGCGGTTCATAACGACCCGGTCTCGAATTTGTGTGGTAGTGTCGGCGCTTGGATTGCGTACTGGACGTACCACGTACTTGGTTTTGGAATTTGGGTTCTATTGACGGGCGTTGGCGCATGGGTCACGCTTGTGTTCCGAGGAATTGAAATTAAGCATACTGCGATTCGGGCGCTTGGTTTCCTCATTATGGCAATCGCTGTTTCCTGTTTTCATGAATTGTTTTTCCCAGAACTTGGAACCCTCGCTGGTGCCAAGGCTGGACTCATTTCAAAAACAATCATCACGCAACTTGACGCAAGTTTTAGTGGTTTTGGTGCTTTCCTACTTGTGCTTGCAGCATTTTCAATTGGGCTCGTGGTTGGTGCTGAAAAAATTGCATTTGCGATTCCACACTTGATTTGGTCTGGGCTTCAAAAAAGTGCATCGATACGTACGGCTCGAGTTTCACTGTCACCGATGTCGTTACTTCGCATGCATCGTACTACTACGCTTGAGCAAAATGAAGAAGTAGAAGAAGAATGGGAAGAAGAGGAATACCCTGAAGACGAATACGAAGATGAAAACTATGAGGAAGATGAATACGAAGATGAATATGAAGATGAATATGAAGAGGGCGAACCTCGCAAAAGGTTATCTCCTGCCGAGTTAGTTAAAAAAATGGCAAAGTTGCCCGTGCGTGTAGCTTCCAGTGGCAAAGCAGCAAAAGAATCCGATATTCAACGACCAGATAATTTTGAAGGCTATATTTTCCCCTCGCTGGATTTACTTGAAGAACCACAAGAAGGTTTTGGCGATTCGATTGAAGATCTTGTTCGTCAACAAGCAGTTGAACTAGAAGAAACTTTACAAATGTATGGCATCGACGGTGAAGTTACGAGTATTGAGGCGGGACCAACCATTACCTTATATTCCATCGACCTTGCTCCTGGCACAAAAGTCTCAAGCATTAACAGCGTAGCCAGTGACCTCGCGCGAAGTTTAGGCGCGCCAAATATTCGCATAGTTCCAAACACTGCTGGTCGGAAAACCGTTGGGATTGAAGTGCCTAATCCAGTGCGAGAAACTGTTTGCATCAAAGAGTTGATGAGCAGTAAGCGCGCAGAGAAAATGAAACTACCAATGTTCCTAGGTAAAGATGCTTCGGGCGAACCGATGGTTGAAGATCTCACAAAAATGCCACATATGCTTGTTGCGGGCACAACGGGTTCGGGCAAAAGTGTTTGTATCAATTCCATTATTGCTGGTTGGATGTATACAAAACGCCCTGATGAATTAAAGTTGATTTTGGTGGACCCAAAGATGGTAGAACTCAGTCAGTTCACAGACATTCCACATCTTGCATGTCCTGTTGTTACAGAAATGGGCAGGGCTGCTGCAATACTAGAGTGGGCTGTTGCACGAATGGAAGAGCGATACCAAATTTTCAGACAACTAGGCGTTCGCGATTTAGTTGGATTTAATGAACTCACTGAAGATGAGATTTATAAGATTATTGAACCACAATCAGATGAAGAAAAGGCTCGCATTCCTGTAAAGCTTCCGTACATAGTCTTTATCATTGACGAGCTTGCTGACTTAATGATGACTGCAAAGGAAGTCGAGCAATCAATTGTACGGATTGCGCAAAAGGCACGTGCTGTAGGAATCCATCTCATTCTTGCAACGCAACGCCCTGAAGCAAAGGTCGTTACAGGTTTGATTAAATCGAATATGCCATGCCGTGTTGCATTTAAAGTCAGCAGTGGTATGGACAGCCGTATTGTTCTTGATACAAAAGGCGCAGAACTCTTGCTTGGCAACGGCGATATGCTATACATTTCACCGGGGTCGACTACTGCAAATCGTTCGCAGGGAACATTTGTTTCACCAAAAGAAATTCGTTCGGTTGTGAAGCATCTGAAAGAAGTTGCTGCTCCGAACTTTGAACGAAGTCTGGTTCAGATTAAACCAGGAGGTGGTGGCGCGCCTGGTGACGGTGATGGCGAAGTGCACGAGCGAGACGAATTGTTTGATGACGCGGTGCGAATAATGATCGAGTCAGGTCGTGGTTCAGTATCTCTTCTCCAACGCAGAATGGGCATTGGGTACGGGCGTGCTTCTCGCCTTGTTGACCAAATGGCCGTCGCTGGCATTGTTGGTGAACACAAAGGTTCGGTAGCTCGTGAAATCCTCATCTCCCTCGAAGATTGGGACGAAATGCAGCAGCTTGAAGCCGACGAAGATACCGACCTAGATTAAGTTCCAAGCCCAAACTCTACCAACGCATCCTATCCCCCCCCACACACACGCCGCAACTTTTACATGCCCACCCCCCATATTCTCCTCTGAGACTTTTTTTAGCCCAATTTTCGCCTCTGAGACTTTTTAAAGCCTTTAAACGCTGCTTTTGTTATTTTTGAAAAAAAAGTCTCAGAGGAGAAATGTGTGTGCACAAATTTGTGTTTGAATAAAAAATCGGCTTTATTGCGCTTTAAAAAGTCTCAGAGGTAAAAGAGGGTGGCGAAATGTGTGCGAAAGTGAAAAAAGTCTCAGAGGAGAATATGGTGGCTTTGTGATGAATTTTTTGCCGATAGAAAATCTGTACTTGTGGCAAACCGCTCTTGGAAACCAACCAAAAGTTGGGAACCAAGAACAGGAGCCACAACGACCAAGGCATAGTGCCTTGGGCGGTGTGCCCTCCTAAGGCGGGAGGGATTCAGGGCTCGGCGGCGTCAAGTGGGATGCGACAGTTGGGCAAAACAGCGTTTAAAAGGAGGTGATCAGTGATCGAATTAACAGACTGTACAAGAGGGCTCGACAATACCTGAGCCCGTAGACCCAACGGGTTTACAGGTGTCAAGCCCCTACAGGACTTTGCCCGCCAATCAACTTGCGTTGATTGGCGGGTTTTTTTATATACAGATGCGGTATCCTGCACAGTATGAGCGAACTCTCAATCCTAAAACAGGCAGCGGCCAAACTCACTGAAACAACAGAGATTATTACCCTAGGCGGTGGACAGCGAGGAATTGAGCGCCAACATAGACACGGTCGACTCACTGCTCGTGAGCGTATTGAAAAACTGGCTGATAAAGATGCGCCACTGTTTGAGTGTGGGCTTTTAGTAGCACATAACATGTATAAAGAATACGGCGGTGCTCCCTGCGCGGGCGTCATCACCACAATCACCCACGTCGGTGGTAAACAATGCATGATTATTGCAAACGATGCAACTGTGAAAGCAGGCGCGTTTTTCCCCATGACATGCAAGAAGATTATCCGCGCGCAAGCCATCGCCCAGCGTGCGCACCTTCCTCTTCTCTACCTCGTAGATTCTGCTGGAGTTTTTCTACCCTTGCAAGAGGATGTTTTTCCAGACACCGATGACTTTGGTCGTATCTTCAGAAATAACGCTGTATTTTCCGCGGCTGGCATCTCGCAAATTGCCGCAATAATGGGAAACTGCGTAGCAGGCGGCGGTTATTTGCCTGTTCTTTGCGACACACTGCTCATGACAGAGGGCAGCGGTCTTTACCTTGCAGGTCCTGCGCTTGTGAAAGCCGCAATCGGCCAAGAAGTTGAAAACGAGGAACTCGGTGGGGCGCAGATGCACGCAGAAATATCTGGGACTATCGACTTCCATGAACCCGATGACGAAGCATGTATAAAAAGGATCCAAGCACTTGTTCATAGCGATATGTCTGTTCCACCAATCGCAGATCCACCTTACGAATTGGTCCACGCATTAAGAAAACCCAACGAAATCGATACAATTTTCCGCGCTGAACCTCATGAACAGTACGACATGAATGAACTTTTGACATGCTTTGTAGACGACGAAAGTTACAATGAATACAAAGCAGATTACGGTAGTTCCATGGTATGTGGATATGCACGAATTGGCGGATGGCCCTGTGGAATTGTCGCAAACCAACGCTGCCTTACCCAAAAGAAAATGGCAGGTGGAAAGGCTGGACCATCAACTTCAGCGAACATGCCGGCGGTTATTTATACAGAAGCAGCCGACAAGTCCGCTCGTTTTATTATGGACTGCAATCAGAAACGGATCCCGATTGTTTTTATCAGTGACACTACCGGATTCATGGTTGGGCGTGACAGTGAGCAGGCAGGGATTATTCGCTCAGGAGCGAAAATGGTAAATGCGATGAGTAATTGCATAGTCCCAAAAATCACACTCATCATTGGCAGCAGCTACGGAGCAGGACATTACGCTATGTGCGGTCGAGCCTTTGACCCGTTCTTAACACTTGCTTGGCCAAATGCAAAGTATGCAGTGATGGGTGGGTCTGCAGCAGCAAGCACACTTCTTCAAATAGATCTTGCTGCACGTAAACGTCGCGGCGAAGAAGTTGATCCTAAAGAAAGCAAAGAACTTCTCGCTGCAATCACCGCAAGTTACGAAGAGCAACAAGATATTTTCTATGGTGCTGCTCGGGGCTGGGTTGACCGAATGATTGATCCTGAAGATACAAGATTAGAACTCATAGAAGCGTTATCCATTGCTTCAACATTTGAAATCCCAAGTGATTTTAAAACCGGCGTACTGCAAACATGAGCATCTCCCTTGAGGGCAAAACAATTTTGATTACCGGAGCAAGCAGCGGCATAGGTGCAGCAACCGCAAGGGCCTGTGCAAAACGGGGTATGCGATGCGTCATAACCGCGCGGAGAAAGGAACCATTGCAGGCTCTTACAAATGATTTGGGTGCCGATTGTACTGTAGTCGTTGGAGACGTCACTGAAGATGGTTTCAATCAACACTTACTTGATGTGTCAGGTGATGTTTACGCGGTATTTGTAAACGCAGGTCACGGACTTGAACAAACTACATTGCAATTTAACCTCAAACAATTTCAAGAGGTGTTTAGACTCAATGTATTCGCTGCTGTTGAACTTGCAGCACAAGCTGCAAAAAAAATGGTTGAAAATAATTCTGGACATCTATTGCTTTGTGCAAGCTGTTTGTCTAAGTTTGCAACACCATCTCACGGCGCGTATTGCGCGAGCAAGTCGGCGCTAGAGGCTATCGCGAAAACAATGCGCATAGAACTCAAACCAAACAACGTCTTCGTGAGTAGTGTGCATCCAATCGGAACAAAAACGGAATTTTTCGACGAAAGTGCTAAGCGAAGTGGTAATGCACAATCTGATTTTGCAAGCCAAACGCCCTCCTGGCTGATGCAACCACCAGAAAGAGTTGCTAATGCTGTCGTAGAGTGCTTACGGAAACCAAAACCAGAAGTCTGGACAAGCATCTCGATGCGTCTGATAAGCACGGTTTTTGGGGCATTCCCAAGAGCATCGGGGCCGATTATCAATAGATTTTCTTGACTCAACCGCTCATTTGTAGCACAATAGAATAATGGTGGACAAGGTTTTCACAACAGTTAGTATTGCGGCGCTTTGTTTCGTAACGCACGCAGAAGAATTGCATTCAGTCGGGCTTGAAAATATGGCAAAACGGTTGCAAGGTGATGTAAGACTCATCGCTATGGGTGATTCTTATAGTTCCCCATATTTTGCAAGAGTCCCATTGGCGGGGCTTCGTGTTTGGCCAATTGAAAAAATCAGCGCAATGAGTAGCGGCGCGCCCACAAGTTCTGATACCTTTATATGCACTCCTTACTGCAATCCGTCGTCGCTCATTTTGTCTAGCGATTCACTCGGATATGCAATAGAACGCGACTCTTCGAAGTCTTTTTTCACACTACCAATTTTCGGGCTACAAGAGTTTTACACATCAACTGCATTTGATGATGAAGGGAACGATACACTTTTTACAATCAGTCTTGATGGTGATGGATTGGAACATTTGTCCAGCGGTGTGCATGGCCCATTCGCCCAAGCGGGTGATGATGTAAAGTTTCGCTTTCTATACAGATCGGCTAGCAATAGCAAACAACAGTTGAATAGTGTAAAGGCCTACGATGGCAACGAATTGGTAAGCATTATGCACTTACGCGATAACGCAAGACCGTATTGGCATCTTGGCGAAAACCCAGATTACGATGTACGAGAACCAGCACCAGAACAAATAAATGCGTACGCAGTCGATTTCCCTGCTCGCAACAATACTCAAAATAGTATGAATATGAAGTTTGAACAGACTGGTTCGCTCGCTGGTACAAATCAATATTTAGTGCCTGCTGGCTCAGTCTATTACCACCAAGATGAAAATGGAGAAAGGGAAACTGGCCTTTATTTCAGTTACGTTTCAGATTCGAGTTGGTCATACTACGGATTTGGATGCGATGCAGAAGGTAATGATACGCACGACAAGCGGTTTGCAAAATCGCAGTTTACCCATTGGCTCGATGTAACTACGCTTGATAGAGAGCAACCTGTTGTGTTTATGTGGTATTTAGCACCAGAGTTTGCAGATTACAGCAGCTCAATTACATTAATGACAAACATGATTGCACAAGCGGAGGGTTCAGCAAAACAGATCGGTATTACAACTGTTGAGCACCTTATCGTAGTTGCCCCTTTGTTCCAGTTGGATAACAGTTCAGACATATCAAAAGAATTTATTACGTACCAACAACAGGCTGCTTTTGACATTGCAAGTACCACACCAAACGTTGCTGCTGCATCGCTCTTTTCTGCAACTGACGAAGTATTATTCGATGGACCAAACGGTATTCCATGGCTTCTTTACCATGGCTTTGACCACTTTGAATTTGGAACGAACTCTATTAATCTTGTCGAAGAGACAAACGGGGATTTGTTTGACCCTTGGGTTATTCATCCAAGTTCTCCAAATGCTGCAGCGTTTTTCAGCACCATCCTCGGTGAAATTATAAGAAAGGCTGGGTGCAAAGCAGATGTTGTAGCAGATGGGTATATCAACACTACAGATCTCCTTGCAGTCATTGGTCACATCGGGCAGGAATATATTGAAGAAGATATTAATGAAGATGGCATCGTCGATATCCAAGATTTGTTGCTCGTGATTGACGGCTGGGGCGCATGTTGGCCAATACAGGCACCCTACAATACTCCCACGTTTCGTTCAAATTAAATATATGCGCGCGTATGGAAGCACGGATTCAAAGTGAATTGAATCAGTCGCAAGTCGTTTCCCAACTAACTAAAACCGAAAGAATGTCGTGAATGTCAACCTTGCCATCCCCACAAGAAGGATAAACATCGGACCGACCACTCCCAGTTTCAAAATCAGAAATGACTTGCAACAAGTCATTCAAATCTATAACACCATCACCACCCTCGGGTGCACAGTCCTTCAGGCAGTTAACACCAAAATCAGTCTCATCTGTTTCAAACAGTGTAGCCGAGTCCACGAGCAGAGTGAAGGGGTCATTTGATTGCGCACTTAGTCGAATGCGAACGCTTCCGTCCACATCTATCCAATACCGAGATAGTTTGATAGGTACGTGAAGAACAAATCTTCTCTGATCAATTCCAATTACGCTGGGGTCTAATTCAGATTCCCAAATCCATTTATCTTGCGTCGTGTCAAACCACATCACTTCTGCGGGAACATTTTCTACTAGCGACCACTCTCCTGTTGTCGTGTTTTGTAGCGAGAAAGAAAGATCTGCTTCACTACTGGGCGAAACCAAGTCACCCTCTAGCCGTAAATCGAGCATCAACTGCATTTCCCTTGTTTGGGAGCAGTCGAAATCAGTACTAAAAATGATATCGCTTTCAATTCTATTATTATCAGAAACAAACTCTGAACCAATGCTCAGAACATCGTTTTCATATTCTTCTTTCCAGTTCCAGTCTGAATTTTGAATCTTTTGAACAGCGTTTTCTTCTGCGACCCCAACACTCACCGAATAACTTTCAACCTCGGTGAGCCAAACCTGTCCAAAAATATCGTCGAAATCTCTCCAGTTTTGCATTAGTTCGCTCGTCGACCAAACTAAAAATTTGTTTATTCCCTTTGACCTAAACATTGCTAATAGATTTCTCACTGACCATTTATCCGGAGTTGTAATCTCGCCTTCCCAACCTGTCACAAACCCAGTGCCCACTAGAGGTATCCAGGGCATTATCAAATCAGCAGCATACCCTTCGTACGATTCCATACATGCCTCAATGTTCGCCCTGTGAACTCTAGACCACGCAAGTCCTGGCTCTTCATTTTCTTGGAGATGTAATTCAGAAACGCAATACATTTCTGCTGATTGTTCGTCTGAAGACCCTTTTTGAATCAAAGTAAACCAACTTGCTGACTGATGGCGCCTATTTCTAAAAACCCTTTTTGGGCTACCTGGAATACTCTGGAATCCATCTGTACTAATTGAAGTGTCGAAGTTACTGCAGATTACATCTGGCCAAACTTCCTTAATAGGGTCAAAAAAAGCTTCTTTCATCGCGGCATCACAAAGTGTTGAGAGTACGCCGTCGTACCAACTCGTCCAAGATTGGTTTTCTTCAATTGTCCAATCACCGGGTACTGGTGGATTCATCCCATTAGCAACCGCCTCATCATATAACTGTTTTAAAGTTACGTTATACACAGGTAGAACAAGAGAGTCCCACCGTTCATCTGGAATACCATCGCTTCTTAGACCCGCAAGATCTCGGAACGCTCTAACTCCCTTATCTCCCCAATACGTAACCATTGGCCAGTATTCCGTGTCGAAAGCGAATCTTTCTGGGATAGGCAACGTACCAAGAGCAACTCTCGTTTGGTAATGCGTTAAAAAAGACTGCATCCAAGTCTTCATTTCTTCTACACCATTTTCGTTCCAGGGAGAAAGCCACCCGCCCATAAAACCCATACCCGGCTCACAGGGATCACTTATATCTGGTTTTATCTGATCACACCAGTGTAAAAAGAGCGCATCGGCGTACATCCAATGTTGTACAGCATCGGGGTGTGGGCAAGGATCGCCATTACCCATACCAAGTTCTTGCAACATTATTGTTGGTGAATCACCGTAGAGATCACCGTACGACGCGTATTGGTTGACTATTTTACTTACAACAGACCAAGGTGATCTTTGGTAGCAAGGGCATCCTAATTCACAACATTCTTGGGGAACACTTTCGCACCACACTCCAGAAGTCACCTTTATCACGGGCTTAATAGTGCCATCGGCAACCCTTGCATGCACTGTTCCGCCGTTTGGAATTGACCAAGTAAAAACTTCTGGGAATTCATACACGACAGAGGGTAATGTAACTGCCTGTTCATCTGATTTTGAATCGGGTGCCAAATGCGAATCTGTTCGATTCAGATTGGAATTTCTCGTTTGGGTGGTTGGTTTATTCACAGCTCCAGCCAAAATCAAGCACGTGAAAACGCATGCTAAAACCCCCGCAAAATACGCTTTGTTTTTAACATCACCAAACATCACTCTAGTATATTTATGAAAGCACAGAATACCAACAGAAACACTGCATAAATCACTTTTTTTAGTCCTATAACATCAGTTTAAAGCCAGTCTCGATCATATTTACAAACGAATTACTGAACCCACGGTCTAATATCAATTGACCATTCTTGAGGATCTGGCGTTTTAATACTCAGTAAATTTTCTTCTTCTTGAGACAGCACATTCATTTGCATATCAGTCAAGCGGCTCACGCGCTTAGTTCCGTCTATCTCGATTGTGTTAACACCAACTGGTAACCACGTTTTAGGATTGTAAAACAAGTCAATTGATTCCCACTCGTCATCTTCTTTTGGAAGCAAGTGCAATCCAATAACCTCTTCTGGTAATGAAGCAAGTAATCCCTCGGTTGGCTTAGGAATACGAACAACATTAAATTTTGCAAGAATTGATTCTTTCGACTGCCCGATTGGAAGAGGTATCGGCCCGCTGCCAAGTTCAAATGGATTTATATCTTCTTCTCCCGGTGCGATGAGTTCGCGCTTAATAAATTGTTTTTTATCATGGTCAACCTCGGCCATCCAGCGACCGGAAAAAATAAAATGTTTTACTTTCTCTTCTCTTCGGCGACCAATTGTGAGCGTGTCAAACAAAATCGCTGCTTCTTTCTTCTTGTTATCACTCTCTCTGTACAGCAATTTTCCTGTTCTTATCTCGCGCCGATCTAAAATTGGGTCTAAACGAATATATACAACATTTGCAGTAAGCGAAGAAACCTTGGCAGCTTCGATGTTCTCAAGGATTTCCTCTACAGATTGTTCGCTTGCTGGAAAACAAGACGAAATTACTGCGAGCAGCATGCCAAATAAAACATGCATCAACACTTCGCCATCTCATGCATAAGTTCTAGAAGACACTCACGAGCACCCTGAAGTTGCCTATCGTTTTGTGTGAGCGCTAGAATGCGGTTTGCTTTTTCTATGTAGTTTGTTCGCATTTTTGGAACGGAATCTGTAAAGTTATCAAACACATCTGCTAATTTTATAAGTCTGCCCTGCCACGGTCCTTGGGCAAGTTGCTCGTCGTACGAAACTTCCCTGATAGTTTGTTCTAGTCGCATATCTTTTGTCATCACTGCAACGTAGTCAGCAACTTCCTGACCAAAAGCATTTAGAATATCGTCGTAATCAACGTCACAATCTTCGATCGTGTCGTGTAACAAAGCACCTGCAAGAACAGCTGGGTCGTCAAAACCAAAAACTAAATGAATCGTCATCGCGACACGAACGCAATGTGAAACATACGGTCGCTTGTCGTACCTTGTTTGATTTCTGTGTGCGTTCGCTGCAAAAGCTGCTGCACCTTGCCAAAGTGATTTGCCCATTATTGCTTTCCTCTTTGGACTAACGCAACAACATGTACTTCGATTGCCCCGCTTCGCAACGTATCTTCGTGCGTTTTACCCTTGATGTTCACTGGTGATGCTGTAAGACTATGGATGGAATCGCAAATTTGATCTCGATATGGACCAATTTTTGGTTCGTCGCAGAGTACGGTGATATCGATATTGCAAATTACCCATCCACCAGTATTGGCACGGTGTACAGCCTCAAGTAAAAAATCTTTTGAGTCTCTATCCTTATGGCTTGGGTCGCTGTTTGGGAAGAGGGTTCCAATATCTGGTTCACCAATCGCAGATAGAATCGCATCGCTTACAGCGTGCAGCACCGCATCCCCATCGCTATGGGAGATAGCGCCAAGAGTACAATCGAGCGTCACGCCACCAAGAACCAATTCATTTCGTCCACCATCAGCCACCTCAGCAAGCCTATGTATGTCATATCCATGTCCAACTCTAATATCCATAGAGAGGTATTGTACTCCCCAAAACAGAATTGCCGATGTACCATGACAACCATGCGACTATTCAACCTTACTATTTTCATTCTTCCGCTCTTCGTGTTAACTGGGTGTCAAATGTACACACCGGGCGGAAACCCGTTTTTTAATGGCCCAGACAGCGCTGCAACGTACCAATCAACGGAAGAGTTTCCTAAAACTGTGACTATTATTGATACCAGAACTGGCGAGCACATTTTTGTCATGGAAATTCCTGTTGGCAAAAAACTCGTAGTCGATTTTATTGAGGATTCGGGTGATAACCCTGTTCTCACGCCTGATTTGATGACGTGGGAAGTCTATGCAAATGATGTCTCATTTGGACCACTCTCGAATTCTCTAACGGTCCCAAACAGGTGGTCAAGGCGGCTTGATGTTGCAATGCGAGATTCGAGTGAATTCGCAAACCCTCGACACGATCGGCCACTTAGTGTGGACGAAGTAAACGACCAGCCAGACTGGTGGACGGCGGATGGTGGTGAACTTGACACCTCCGACCCCGTAAACGGCTACGACCCCGAGTAACAATACAAATCTCCGTTAGTGCCCCCCCCATCTCCTCTTTGGGGTTTTGTTGGGTGCCTGTCCCCAAACGAGTCTGACCCCAAAAAGGAGTCTGACCCCAAAGGAGTCTGACCCCAAAGGAGTCTGACCCCAAAGGAGTCTGACCCCAGAGGAGTCTGACCCCAGAGGAGTCTGACCCCAGAGGAGTC
>JACNLR010000202.1 GCA_014381385.1 Planctomycetota bacterium
GGGGCGTGATGGTAACGAGAGGGGTGTGTAAGTGATAGAGAGAGCACTGCGAGATAGTGGTTTTCACGTTATCTATTCTGGTCTTTGGCAAACCCCACGATCTCTAGCAATTTCAGCGCGCGACGAAGACGCCGACATGATTGCGTGTTCGATGATGAGTAACTCGCACCTTGTTCTTGTTCCACGACTTATGGACGAACTTAAAAAGGTAGGAAGGCCGGACCTTATAGTGGATGTTGGTGGAATAATTCCACAAGAAGATATACAACCAATGCTTGATTGTGGCATTCGGGGTGTGTACCACACCGGCACAACAATGCTCGAAATTGTTGAAGCTGCGCGCTCGTCGGTATCAGAATCAAAACCACTCCCAGCAGGCGGGGTAGTAGCAGCAGAACTTGCAAGAAACATTACTCTTGTTGAAGCAGGCAAACCAGTTGCGGCAATGAAGCGTAGGCCCAAAATGGTTGTTGGCTTGACCGGATCTCCGGGTGCCGGCAAATCAACACTTTCTGCATCTATGGCGGCGGTGTCAGTTCGAAGCGGTGAAAAAATAGCAATAATTGCTTACGATCCAATGAGCCCGATATCTGGTGGCGCACTACTTGGTGATAGATTGCGTGTTGACTTTAACACGGTTGACGAGGGTGTTTTCTACAGAAGCTTAGCCCGTGTGGGTGAAGACTACGACTCCCTGCCTGAAATTCTAGAACTTATAGGTGGCGCAGGGTTTGACAAGGTTTTTGTTGAAACAGTGGGTGCGGGTCAAAATGATGTTGCCATTCGCGATGTTGTTGACAAGACAGTCGTGGTGGTGGTGCCAGGCATGGGCGACTCCGTTCAAATGGACAAGGCGGGCATCCTTGAAATTGCAGATACGTTTGTAGTGAACAAAGCAGATTACGATGGCGAAAGCGCACTCGTTCGCGAGTTACTAGACATTGCCTCTGGTAGAGAGATATTTGAAACAGTTGCAACACAGGGCAAGGGTGTTGTTGAACTTCTTAACCACCTATTCCCTCAATCTTGATAGACGGGTCTGTCGGCAATAGTAATATCCCAAATGTTTTGGATGCCGTTACTGTCTAGCGATCCAACTCTAGAGCAACGGTCGATAAGTTCGCCTGGGTTATCCATTGCAATTTGACCGTGCATGGCAAACTTAGAGCGAAGAATATATTCTAGATCACAACACTCGTTTCTTGCGTGCCCCGCGGGGTACATAACAAGCCCACTATCAAAAGCAGTGCCATCCTTCATGGTGACATGTACCGAGGTTGGAATTCCATCGGGATATTTTTTATCGTACTCTTCTCCACCATGTTCAAAGAAAATTGTTTCCATAATGGCTCTTGTATTGGCATTGTGTACCGCACGGGCATCAAAATCATACGGAGTTAACATTATTCGCTTCCAAACATCATCGTTTGATTGTTCAAAAAACGCGGCACCTTCTGCCTCTGCAATTTCTTGTGCCTTTCGCAACATTGTTGAAACGATGTAGACCATAGAGTGATCTGCAGATTGTCTTGTCTTTGGGTCGCGCTTTGCAGGGTCGCCAATAATCCCAAAAGCGGGCTCGTACGCGGTAATTTTAATAGTATCAATCTGGGCGGGGTCGAGCGCGATTTCTGGATGTTCTTGCAAAAGATTCAAAAGCCCCTGCAACGCACCCGCGGATTGGTGTTCATACAGCCCAATTTTAAAATGCATTCCCATTACCGCAAAATCACAACCGCTGTGCGTAAGGTTCAAATCAAACGGAGAGTCGCCACTTGTTTTCTCAAAATATCGAAAGACGGATTCTGGATTTCTAAAAATATCTCGCGGCCCCATAAATCCACGCATTGCCCGCTTCATAGAAACGACAGCAACCTCGGTACTTATTGCTGCGGATGAGCCCTTTGAATCCGAGAGCTGTTTTCCGGCACGAATCGCTCTCCAAGGGATGAAGTGCGCAACGGACATGCCAATGGCGCCTTCAATTTGTTCCGGTGTTGCCCCACACATTGCGCCATACACTGCAGCTGATGCAATGGCGCCGTGCACAACGTGGTCGATTTTATATGTCTTTAAACTAAAAACCTCAGCGAGCCTGCCGCGAATTTCATCAAGCAAGACCATTCCACGCAACGCCGCAGCACCATCTAGCCCCATAACCTGTGCAGCAGCTATGGGAACAGCATAAAAATCGTTGTGACCAAACTCACCTGCAACATGTCCTAACTCTGGGTTGTATCCAAAATTTGTTCCATTTGAATCCCACTCGCGAACTGCAGCGCAGTTTGCGAGGATTGCCTTTTCTGGCATTACTTTTGTGTTAGAACCAAACACGGTCGCGCCCACAGCAGAAGGGCAGTCCATTGCCTCATTTCTTAAAATAGTCGGAGCGTTCGTTTTTACTGCCAGGGCAGAAAGGCCGCACAAAACAGCGTCGGTAAAAAAAAGAGCTGTTTTGTCGTACACGCTTTGGTTTGGCTCGCCGATTGAACCCCCCATAAAATCAATCGCAAATATACCAATTCCGAGTGCTTGATTTGAGTTTTTGGGAAGAGAAATTGCGGTATCTGTGTTTGTAATCATGTTGTGTGCGAAAGAATTGCATCGACTTGGTCGTTTGAACCAAGGATGACACTTGTACGTTGGTGAAGCCCCTCGGGCACAATATCTAAAATTCTGTCGTTACCCGCAACCCCTTTGCCGCCAGCCTGCTCGATTATCATTGCCATTGGATTCGCCTCATACATGAGGCGAAGTTTTCCGTCTGGTTTGTCGGTTGTGGGTGGATATAAAAAGACCCCGCCCTTTAACAGCACCCGGTGCACATCTGCAACCATCGACCCTATATACCGACTTGAATACTCGTTTTGGTGCGCCCACTTTAAGTAACTCTGCACACCATCACTGTATTTGTCGGTGTATGCTTCGTTGGTGGAGTATGTTTTGTTTCCAGAAGGGATTCGCAACCCATTTGCAACCAACACGAACGACCCTATCGCCTGGTCAAGCACAAACATGTCAACACCATTCCCAGTCGTGAGTACTAAAACGGTCGACGAACCGTAAAGAACATACCCCGCAGCAACTTGGCTTGCACCTCGCTGTAACATCGCCTCTTCTCTTGAACCAGAATCTGAAAGCCTAAGAACACTAAAAATAGTTCCAACCCCAACAGAAACATCTAGGTTCGATGAACCATCGAGGGGATCAAACAAAACAGCGTATCGTCCACCCTCGTCTCGCCTTCGGAGCAAGAGCGGCGTTTCGTTTTCTTCACTGGCGAGCACCCCAACGTTGTCGCGGTTTCCAAGGCAATGCATAATAATTTCATTCGATATAATGTCAAGTTTTTGTTGCATTTCCCCTTGAACATTCACATCACCGGCATCACCAATAACATCCTGAATTCTTGCACAACGAACCTTGTTTCCTATAGCCTTTGTTGCAAGGGAAATGGCGGATATTATCCAAGTAAACTCACCCGTTGCGCCAGGGTGCTTTTGCTCTTCGGCAAGAATATGGCTCTGTAAGCTTTCAAGGTTGTCTTCTGTCCAAGTATGTTTCATAAACACTAACCGTTCTTTGCAAGTTTCGGTACGATGCCGCAACAAAACCACACAAGAGCATTAGCACCATTCTACCCCAAACCACGACAGATTGAGAAATGAAACCATGACCGACAAAAATAACTGCCCAGTAATTGTTGCAGCACGAAGAACACCTGTTGGCCGCTTTTTAGGCGGACTGTCGAGAGTTCCATCGCCCCAACTTGGAGCGTTTGCAATTGAGGCCGTACTTGCAGACGCATCGATAGCGCCCACAGATGTTGATGAGTGCATTATGGGGTGCGTTCTTCAGGCTGGTGTGGGTCAAAACCCAGCAAGGCAGGCTGCGCTAAAAGCAGGTCTCCCTAATACAATTTCATCAGTCACAATAAACAAAGTATGTGGCAGCGGGTTGCAATCAGTAATGCAAGCCGCACAATCAATAAAGGCTAGAGACAACAGCATCGTAGTGGCGGGAGGCATGGGGAAAAATTAACACAGACCACCACATTCTCACCCTTTAAGCGGGAGTTAGGTTGTGGAAGATGCGGGTTTAGACCACCTACCAAAAGACCGGCACTCTTGCCCATGTGTAAATCTCGGCTTAGGGCTGTGACGGGGGTGGAGCGCTGGCGAGTTGTGCATTTACCGAAGAGGACACAGCGCAAGCCACCGCCC
>JACNLR010000205.1 GCA_014381385.1 Planctomycetota bacterium
GGTGTGAACATGCACTGACAGTAGGGTATCGATCTAGCCTGACTGAAGTAGTTCAAATTATTGGTAGAGCAACTCGTGATGCACCTGGCAAGACTCGTTCAAGATTTACAAATCTTATTGCTGAACCAGATGCATCTGAACAATCAGTTACTGAAGCAGTGAACGATACGTTGAAGGCGATTGCAGCGAGCCTTCTCATGGAGCAGGTTCTTGCTCCTCGGTTTGACTTCAAGCCAAAACTTGGAGCGAGTGGTCCCCAAGCTGGCTTTGATTATGGCGAAGGGGGTTACGATCCAGAAGGTACGAACGTTGGCTATAACCCAGAAACGGGAGTAACTCAAATTGAGATTAAAGGGATTGCTGAGCCTAGTGAAAAGGCAGCCCAAATTATTCATGATGATATGAACGACATTATCACGAAGCTTGTTCAGAATAAAACGGCCGTTGAGCGAGGGATGTTCGATGATGACTTGGTGCCTGAAGAAATTACTCAAGTGCTACTAACAAATATTATTACGGAAATGAATCCAGATCTGAACGAAGGCGATGCAGAGGCAGTCCGCCAGCATGCTATTGCTGCATTGACTGTGGTTCAGCAAGGCAAGGCGAGTGCAAACAGTGATGACGATACGCCAACTGTAAACACATCATTAATCGATGGCATTAGAAAGTTTGCATTGGATGTTCGCGAGCTTAATATCGATTTAATTGATCGCATTAATCCATTTGGTGAGGCGTACTCTATTCTTGCAAAAGCAATGAATGAAGAGAGCTTGAAAGAAGTTGCTGCAATTATCACAGCAAAGAGAGTGAAGATCGATCCAGATGAGGCGAGAGATTTAGCGAAGCGAGCACTTAAGTTTAAGGAAGAGCGTGGGGTGTTGCCCTCTATCACATCTCCAGATCCTTGGGAAAAACGTATGGCTGAGGGAATCGCAGCTCTTCAACGGATGAAAACGGAATCGAATGATGGCTAAGCACCGCACAAAGGAAGATGATGCATTGCTAGCAGAACTTGGCGTCGAGGCGAAAGCTGAGAAGGTTGCTAGTTTTTCTCGTATTGAAGAACGAGTTATTGCTGGCTTTGAAGAGATACAGCATTTCTATAAGGAGCACGATCGACTTCCAGAGAGCGGTGATGATCGAGATATATTTGAACGTATGTATGCAATCCGACTTGAGCGGATAGCGGGTTCAGAAGAATACCGAAAGTTATTGACTGAATTTGACGAAGAAGGTTTGCTCGATATGGTTGAAAGTGATGGCTCTCAGTCAATGGATGAAGAAATGACAGATGGAGAGTTGCTTGCTGCTCTTGGTACGGGCAAGGAAAACTCTTCTAACATTAGTAATTTAAAACATGTTCGAGAGTTTAAGGAGCGGGCTGAAGGCGAAGAGCATGCTCGAAGAACTCGCTGTACAGACTTTGAGAAATTTCAAGAAGTGTTTGAAAAAGTGCAATCTCGATTTGACAGTGGCGAACAAGAAACAACAAAGTATCAACAGAGTAATCGTTACTCGAACGATATCGAGTTAGGCGACATGTTCATCTTGGAAGGGCAGAAGGCGATTGTTGCGGGAATGAGTGAAGCATTTACAACTGGTACTAAAAGATCAAGGAATGATAGTAGGTTAAGAGTTGTTTTTGATAATGGGACAGAGAGCAATCTTTTGCTTCGTTCCTTGCAAAAATCACTTACCAAGGACATAAATAGCCGCCGGATATTAACACCAGAAGGCCTGCCCCTTTTTGCCGCAAGCGATAAATCGGATGAGATAATTGCTGGGTATATTTATGTTCTTCGAAGTTTATCCGAAGACCCATTCATTTCTAAGTATCGTGATGTGATTCACAAAATTGGAATGACTACCGGAGATATTAAAAAAAGAATATCCAATGCTAAGAAGGATCCCACATATCTTCTCTCAGATGTTGAATTGGTCGGCAATTTTAGGCTGATTAACATTAACCCTAAAAAGCTAGAGCGGTTGTTGCACATGTTTTTCTCTCCCGCTAAGTTAAATGTCCAATTAGAAGATCGTTTTGGAATTAAAGTAGAGCCGAAGGAGTGGTTCCTGCTACCCGTTAAGGACATACAAACTGCAATTGAATTAATCGGCGAAGGTCAAATTCAACATTACAAATATGATCCCAAGGAATCTCAAATTGTTGATGTTAGGACCGATGAGCCGTATCAATCACCTTAGAGTTATGTATAAAAAAATTCTAAATTACATTATCAAGTTATTGGATGAAAAACCGGGTCTGCCTGTAAAGGAAATTGCGAAGAAGTGTAGGCAGGAGTTTAAGAACGATTTATTAACGAAAAGCATTATTAACAAGGAGTACTTGTACGCTAAACGAAATCGAATGCAGTTTCGCAGTGAGGGTAAGAATCCGCCAGTCTGGTTTAATCGAGATATGCCGGAAATTCAATTGCCCCAAAAACAAGCGTCTAAAAACTTAAAAAGTTCTCGGTTTAAGCCGATTAAGTTGGAAGAATTAGCGCACGAGTTACACGATTGGCAGAAAAAAGCAATTAAAGCATGGGAAGAAGCAAATTGCAAGGGCGTTGTAGAAGCTGTGACCGGTACCGGTAAGACGTATGTAGGAATATCGTTGTTGCGTAAATTCATCCTAGAAGGAAGTCGGTGCCTTGTGATCGTCCCAACGATAGTGCTTTTCAATCAGTGGAAGGAAGAAATAGAGTCAGAACTCGGTTTCAAAATTACTTCGTTGTTAGGTGCAGGGCACACTAATAAATTAGATTTGTCACAACCCGTAACACTTGGAGTAGTGAAGTCGATATCAACAGCATCTGAAAATGGCCTATTGCACGGAGCGTTCGAATTACTAGTCGCTGACGAGTGCCATAGATATGGATCTGAGACATTTAAAGTTGCGCTTCTGGATGATGTAAAAAGCCGAATTGGTTTAACAGCGACGTTTGAAAGATCAGATGATGGAGTAAACGAGGTTCTAACACCTTATTTCAGATCTACGAAGCAATTGAAGTCATGTGTTTGCTTTAAGTATGATTTTAAACAGGCAAAGAAGGATGAGATTATTGCTCCATTTGTTTCATTATCAATTGGGACGGATTTGGACGAAGACGAAATGGAATCTTATGAAGAATGTGGAAAGCGGATGACGCAATGCAGAGAAAAACTTGTTTACGAGTTCGGGTATCCAAAAGATTTTAAAAAATTCATGTCTCGTTCAGGCAAAAAGAAAAATAAGACTGAGGGAATTATTTTTAACAACTTTCTTAGTGCCATGGGTGGAAGAAAGAAAATTCTTTCTGAAAGTAATGCAAAAATTGCATTTGTCCAGCAGCTCGGAGAACTGATTAGCAATTCAAATGGTTCTATTGTTTATGTAGAAACAAAAGATGCAGCAGAAGAAATAGCAGATAAGTTGTGGGAGTTCGACTTTAATACCGAGGCGTTTCATTCTGGAATAAAGCAAAAAGAACGCGAATTGATTTTTGAAAGGTTTCGCTCAAAAGAAACACTCTGTTTGGTTGCGGTTAAGTGTCTTGACGAGGGAATAAATGTTCCAGATGCTAATTGTGCAATCGTTATTGCATCTTCTAAGCAGCGACGCCAGATGATCCAGCGGATGGGGAGAGTGCTGCGAAAAAAGCACGATGAAACAGGTTCAGTGTTTATACATGTATATGCGCGGCAAACCGCCGAAGACCCAAAGCAAAAAAATGTAGATGACGAGCACTATTTATCTGTACTAACTAAAGAAGCGGAATGTACGGACATCTTGAATTCTGAACAGTTTGAAGAGTATGATATTTTGCCCTGGATAAAAGAATATGTAAATTGGGAAATAGACGAAGAGTAATGTAGGTTGAAAATTTGTAGGAACTCTATTTTTTATAGGGGTCTTTATTACTTTTGGCACACTCGGTAGCCCTGCTTGCGAAATTGATTTACCCAGTAACGTTCTCTTGCTTCAATCCACTTTATTTTTCGTTTGTGTGCTGTTTTTTCCTTCCTAAATGTATCTATTAATTTACCGCATTCTTTGACAACGACGAAAATGTTAGAGGAAGTGGTAGCGGATGTTTTGTTACTGATTGCGTGATAGGGCGCGTGCTCATAGTGCCATCGACGGCACTGTCAATCCTACACCCTTAGCCGCCAAAGATGCCAGTAGGTTTCACTCGTTGGGACACTCTTGGCACCAAGTGTTTTTTTCA
>JACNLR010000059.1 GCA_014381385.1 Planctomycetota bacterium
CCTATGCAAAAGAATATGCGACCACTGCAGCAAACCCACCTCTATAGCACGAACTCGCGCAAAAAACGGGTGGTCGCGTTCTGGCGCTTGACGATGTTGCTTTCGTGGATTTGTTTGATGCTACTGGTTTGGGCCCCCCTAAGAGTCCTCAGCCAATTTGGGATTTACTTGCGATACTTGCAGCTTCTATATTAGTGCTCGATGTTGCCATTAGGCGACTTTGGATTGATAAGAAAAGTATGCAATCGATGTTGGCACCAGTTGGAAAAGTATCAACAAGCTCGGTAGAAGCGCTACGCAAAGTGCATAAGCCAGTTGCAAAAACAAAACCCGAACGTAGTCCAACCAATAGCACACATTCGGACAAACCCATTAAACAGGAACCAACAAAACCGGAAGAAAATTTGGAAGGTAGAAAAGATAATCTCAGCCAACTCCTTAAAGAAAAACGGAAACGACGTGGTCAGGATGGTGATGCATGACGTTGACCGCAGCGCATTTACCGCATGAGATTCGAAATGCAGAGGATGTCAGCAATGCTTGCGAAATAATTCGAGCAGGGTTTATGCAAATACGCAGGGAAATAGGTAAGGTTGTTGTCGGGCAAGATCGAGTCGTTGACCTTATCCTCGTTGCTATTTTTGCCGATGGACACGCGCTTCTAGAAGGCCCTCCCGGACTTGGTAAAACACTCCTTGTACGAACACTCGGAGATGTCTTGCAACTCTCAACGGGCAGAATTCAATGCACCGCTGACCTTATGCCAGCGGACATAGTCGGAACAGTTGTTGTAGATGAAGATCCAGTAGCAAACACTCGACGTTTTACGTTTAAAGAAGGTCCCGTTTTTCATCAATTGTTACTGGCGGATGAAGTTAACAGGGCGACACCAAAATGCCAATCGGCTTTGCTTGAATCGATGCAAGAGCATTCTGTTTCCATCGATGGCGACACTCGCGATTTGCCTGAACCCTTTTTTGTATTGGCAACGCAAAATCCCATTGAACAAGAAGGTACGTATCCTCTCCCTGAAGCGCAACTCGACCGGTTTATGTTCAAGATTCAAGTTACTCACTCGACAAGAGAAGAGCGCAGCGAGATTGTCACTCGGACAACTCGAGGGTTACAAGCAGACACGAATATCATTGTTGAAGGCGACTTTATTCTTGCATGCCAGCAACTTATTCGTCACGTAGTGATCGCTCCACATATTCAAGATTACATTACAAGGCTAGTGCTCGCTACGCATGCGGATTCGCCGCATGCTCCGGCGTGGGTTTCCGAAAATATATCGATTGGAGCAAGCCCGCGCGGTGCTCTTGCGATTGTTTGCGCAGCAAAGGTTGCGGCGGTAGTAGATGGACGCTTTGCTGTTTCTAGGCGTGATATCAACGCCTTAGCAGTTCCGGCTCTGCAGCATCGGATTGTGCGAACCTTTGAGGCGGAGACGGATGCGCGGTCAACAAGCGAAATGATACGTCGACTCCTAGACGAAGTTCCAACGTTAGTGCGCGAGGATATTGATGTCTGATTTTGGAAAAACAGCACACGAAAGACCGACGAAAGTTGACTCGCTACTGGGTTCTTCGTTAATGGCATCGCTCGATAAGCTAGACATAGTTGCAAGAAAAATTTTTACTGGTAAGACGCAAGGCGAGAGGAGGAGTAAGCGCAAGGGAATGAGCGTTGAATTTGCAGATTTTCGCCAATACACAGCTGGGGACGACCTCCGTTTTATTGATTGGAATGTGTACGCCCGTCTTGACCGATTGTTTATGAAAATATTTTTAGAAGAAGAGGAGTTAACCTTGGGGATTGCGATCGACGCAAGCGCTTCTATGGAATATGGTAATCCAAACAAATTTGACTTTGCACGACGATTAGCGATGGCACTTGGATACATTGCCCTTAGTAGTCATAATAAGGTCTCCCTTTTTGCCTTTAACGAAAGCGGTGTCCAAAGACTTTCTGCACTACGTGGCAGAAAAAGAACTCGTGATATAGGACAGTGGTTATTGGATTTGCTACCAGAAGGCGGCACCTCGTTTGTCGAAGCTTGCAAGACAATATCAACAGCAAGGCAAGGTCGGGGAGTGCTCATCGTACTGAGCGATTGCTTTGATACGGATGGAGTGCGGCAGGGTCTATCCTACTTGGTTGGCGGTGGTTGGGATGTTTTTGTCATGCAAATACTAGCGCCAGAGGAAGTGGATCCACAACGGGCAGGTCTAGAAGGCGATTTGCGATTGGAAGATTCCGAAACGACCGACTCGTGCGAAATTACTGTGACAGCGCCACTTGTTGCAAAGTACCTCCAGCGGCTCCATGGGTACTGCGAAGATGTCCGTGAACAGTGCACTCGAGTGGGTGCAGGTAACGTTAAAGTTTCAACAGATGTCGACATGGAACAGTTGCTCGTTGAATACTTGCGAAGCAGGGGGCTACTCCGATGACATGGGTAACTCCAAGTACTGGACTTCTGCTTGGTGCAATTTTAATTCCGTTGCTCTTGCTTTTGTATTTCTTGAGATTGCGAAGGCAACCGGTGCGTATTTCCTCCACAATGTTGTGGGTTGGTGCAGTTGAAGATTTACATGCAAATTCACCGTTTCAACGGTTAAGACCTAGCCTTTTATTACTCTTGCAACTTATTGCATTGGTATTAGTTTTGTTTTCATTAATGCAGCCACAACTTGAAGGCGGTTCACCAAAGCAAGGCAAACATGTCTTGTTAATCGATCGCTCAGCATCGATGGCAACGAAGAATGAAAACGGTGTATCGCGATTCGAAGAAGCAAAAGAGCAAGCGGTTTCGCTTGTTGAAAAGCTGCACGGCGGCGGATTATTTTCGGGTGGATCTGGCGAGACTATGGTTATTGCGTTTTCCGATTCTGCAGAAATTGTTATTCCATTTACAGATTCACAACAGCAACTTGTCAAAGCAATACACGCAATTGCGCCTACGCATGGAACTAGCCGTATCGATGATGCGTTGAAACTTGCTCGGGCGTATGCGACTAATACAGACCCCGAACAAAATGGTTTACCACTGACCGAGTCCGCACAGTTAGAGCTCTTTAGCGATGGCACTATTTCAGACTTGGAATCACAAGCATTGCAACGAGGCGAAACGTTGCGGTACCATCGGTTGGGGGATGGATTCGATACAAATATCGGTATATCGACTATCAGCGCAAAACGAGTTTCCGAAGCAAGCGAAGAAGTCCAAATTTTTCTTTCCCTCATTAATACTGGTTCAGAAGTTGTAACAACGGACATCGAAGTATCTGTTGATGGTATTCCTATTGGAATGCAACAAGTTGTCATTCCAGCTGCTACAGAGAAAAGTTCCGGTTCTACGAGTGTTGTATTTGTTCCGTTTTCAATGCCAAGTGGCGGTGTTGTGCATGCTGTACTAAAGTCAAGTGATTCTTTGGAAGTTGACGATGTATCCTCGCTTGTTATTGCGCCTCCAAAAGAACTCAATGTATTACTCAGTGAAAATGGGCACGGGCTTGTGCGTACAATTCTCGAAGGTATGCCACTTGCTTCCTTACGTGTCGTAGATCCAAGTACTTTGCAAAAAATGGTTGCATCAGGTGAGTCTGATGCATTTGATGTTGTTATCATCAGAGATGTTTCTCTTCCCCTTTTGCCAAAAGGTAGTTACCTTATATTCGGCGCACCCCCACCGGTTGAAGCATTCGCCACGCATGTTGATGGGGAAGCACAAGTCATGCTCGTTGCCAAAGAAAACCATCCAGTGATGCGATTTGTGCGATTTGAAGATATAGTCGTCTCAAAAGGGTACGAGATAATTACAGATGGGAACGTTGAAATTCTTCTTGAGGGTAGTGGCTGGCCTGCTGTAATGAGTCTGCGCGATCGTGGAATACAGGTTGTATACGCCGCGTTTGATCCACTTGAAAGTAATTGGCCGTACCTTCGTAGTTTTCCGTTTTTTGTATATAACACTGTGCAATTTTTGGGAAGAAGTGGCGATGCGCTACAAAGCGCAACGAGAAGTGTTGGTGAGACGATTAGGGTGGCAGTTCCAAATGGCATTTCTTCGGTTACCCTTCGCGATCCGCTTGGGAATGAACATGACGTACAAGTTGATGCAAACCAAGGAGCAAACTGGGGCCCCATTCGGTTGTCCGGACAGCATACAGTTTCTTGG
>JACNLR010000207.1 GCA_014381385.1 Planctomycetota bacterium
GCTCCTCATCAGCAATTGGGGAACAGATGGTCCTGGCGCTGATCTCGCTGCCCCACTCGATGTGATTGATGTCAGCGATTTGCTTTTTATCATTAACCACTGGGGATAAAGCTTCGTCCTTACAAACACGCTTTGCCGTACAATCTAATATGCAATGAAATACAAACTTTCGAAACAGTTAAAATGGCGTATCTGTATTGTTGGAGCAGTTTTGTTTGGATTACTAAGCATTCTGTTTCCCGTTGAACATACAAACCCGCCAGTTATTGGTGAAATTGAAGCACCTGAAAAAGTAATGGCGGTTCTTAGGCGTGCTTGCTACGACTGCCATTCAAATGAAACTGCATGGCCGTGGTACTCCCATGTTGCGCCAATGTCTTGGCTTGTGAGCGATGATGTTAAGGTTGGACGTGCACATATGAATTTCTCTGAATGGTCAAGTTATAACGACAAACAGAAAAACCACAAACGCAAGGAATGCGGAGAAGAAGTCGAAGAAGGTGAAATGCCACTCTGGTTTTATCTACCATTGCACCCTGAAGCCGATTTATCCCAAGAAGACATAGAACTCATTCTCGCTTGGAGCAAGAGCGAACTGTAATCGCTCAGACTATGAAATCAACAATGCATATTGGTAATACCGCAATGGTGACATTCACCATTACCAAAGAAATGCAACCCCGCTTCGATGGGAAAATCGTTCACCCTGTTTGTTCTACTTGGGATTTAGCACATCAATTCGAAATTGCTGCTCGCAAGGCGCTCGTTCCACATCTAGAGGAAGGCGAGGAAGGCATCGGCGCGAGTCTATCCATCAACCACTGCGCACCAGCTCCTCTGGGCAGAAAAGTCGTCGCCATTGCTACCGTAACCAAATTTGATGAAACAACTGTTGTTTGCTCTATTGAAGGTACATGTGGCGAGACAATCGTCGCTACTGGCGAGCAGACACAGCGTGTTTTTCCCATTGAAGTCGTACACAACATCATTGCAAACGCAAGTGAATAATTCAGGATACGATAGTCAGGATGGACGAACAACATCTACTACACGAAGTTGAGGGAAACGTTGCAATCATTCGTATCAACAGACCCAAAGTGCTTAACGCATTAAGTCTGCCGTTGATGGCAGACCTTGCCACGCTCATGGAACAATACGATGCAGACGACAACATTCACGTCATCCTTCTCTCGGGAAGTCAGCGCGCATGGGCTGCGGGCGCTGACATTGGCGACATGGCAACTGCTTCATCTGATGAAATGCGTAAACGCGATCAATTCGCAATTTGGGAACAAATTAAAAACATTTCAAAACCAATTGTTGCCGCCGTCAGTGGTTTTGCGCTCGGTGGCGGTTGCGAACTCATGATGCATTGCGACATCATCATTGCTTCTGAAAACGCGCTCTTTGGTCAGCCCGAGATAAACCTTGGTATTATCCCTGGCGCTGGTGGGACGCAACGATTCACTCGTGCTGTTGGAAAAGCAACGGCAATGGATGTCGTGCTGAGCGGACGTTTTCTTTCAGCAAAAGAAGCACTCGATTTCGGCTTAATCAGTCGAATCGTTCCGAAAGAACACTGGTTTGAAAGTGCACTGCACGTTGCGAGACTCGTCGCCACAAAGGGCCCGATTGCACTTCGTGCTGCAAAAGCATCTGTACTCAATGCAGAAGAACTTCCACTTTCCGATTCGCTCGCCAAAGAGCGTGCACTCTTTTATGAACTCTTTGATACGAACGATCAAACCGAGGGCATGACCGCCTTTGCCGAAAAACGACGACCTAACTTTACTGGAACGTAATACGATGACTACAGCAACAACATTTGAAACCATTGAAGTCACACTCTGCAACAACGTCTGTACCATTTCATTACAACGCGCAGATGTACTTAATGCATTTGACAACACACTCACGACTGAATTAGCCAAAGCACTCAAAGACGCATCTCGGAACAAAGAAGCACGAGTCGTTGTCATTACGGGAAGTGGGCGGGCATTTAGTTCTGGGCAAGACCTCGCAGATCTGAAGGCAAAATATGTGCCCGGGCACGAACCACACCTCGGTGAAGATTTAAAGAAACGGTACGACCCGATTGTCAAACTCATTCACACTATGGAAAAGCCAGTCATTGCCTCAGTGAACGGAGTTGCCGCCGGTGCAGGTTGTTCACTCGCCCTTGCTTGTGACATGCGAATCGCGAGCGAGCACGCATCGTTTATCGAAGTCTTCGTGAACGTTGGTCTCATTCCAGATTCTGGAAGCACGTGGACTTTACCTCGACTTGTTGGATTCGGCAGAGCAATGGAACTCTGTTTAACCGGAAGACCAGTGAAAGCTGAAGAAGCACTCGCTATCGGCCTTGTGAATCAAGTTGTTTCTGCAGAAGAACTCGAAGAAGCAACAGCAAAACTTGCAAACCGACTTGCTTCGCTTCCAGCCAAAGCGCTTTCGTTAACAAAGCGATTACTTAACCAATCATTTGAAAACGATTTTAAAGAACAACTCGATCAAGAAGCTTTTGCACAAGAAACTGCTGGTCGGACGGACGACCATTTTGAAGGAGTCGTCGCGTTTATTGAAAAGAGAAAGCCAAACTTTACACATGAATGAATCCCACGGGATTATTTCTACGTATAGGAAGATATAGATGAGTACAAATGCACAACATCCAATTGGTGTACTAGGCGCTGGAACAATGGGCGCTGGTATCGCGCAAACCGCTTCAAAAGCAGGATGGCCTGTCAAGCTTTTCGATATTAACCAATCCCTCGTTGACCAAGCAAAAGAAAGTATCGCAAAGCGCTTCATTCGACACGTCGAGAAGGGTCGTATCACCGAAGAGGAATCCGTCGCTTGCCAAAATCGAATCACAACGACAACTTCCCTCGATGATTTATCTGACTGCGATCTAATTGTCGAGGCGATCGTCGAAGATTTTGCCATCAAAACGAAAGTGCTACATGAACTCGGCACGATTGCGAAAGATGCAATTCTAGCGACGAATACTTCTTCTCTTTCGGTCAGCGAACTCGGAACTGCCTGCGGCTTCGGAGACCGCGTAGTAGGAATGCATTTCTTTAACCCCGCGCCAATCATGCCACTTGTCGAAGTTATTCGTGGCAAGGAATCCTCTGAACCAGCCGTCCAGCGTGCAACACTGCTCGCTGAAGCGTGGGGCAAAACGGTTGTACACGTTGCAGACACTCCGGGCTTTATCGTAAATAGAGTTGCACGCCCCTACTACCTTGAGTCTTGGCGAATCATCGAAGATGGCGTCGCATCAGTGGATGCAGTTGATGGCGCAATGCAACTTCTCGGTGAATTTCGAATGGGACCGTTTATGTTGACTGATCTCATCGGTCAAGATGTCAACGTCGCAACCACGCGAAGTGTCTGGCAACGGCTTGGAAACCCAAGCCGGCTCGCGCCAAGCGCAAAGCAGGAGTCTCTTGTTGAGCACGGTAATCTAGGACGCAAGACTGGTTGTGGGGCGTATGCACACGACGACAAAAACAACGTCGTACCAGCAATCATCATGGATTGCCAAGAAATAGAAATATCCGATGAACTCACGTCCGCTATCAATGCATTCTGTTTAGAAGCAAGTTGCACTGGTGGCACGATGCTCGAAAAATACATCTTTGCGAGGGTGCTCGGCGGCATCATGAATGAAGCAATGTGGGCAGTCACCGAAGGTGTCGCAAGTGCAAAAGATATCGACACCGCAATGAAGATGGGCACTAATTATCCACAGGGTCCACTTGAATGGGCGGATAAAATTGGTGTAGAAAAGGTACAACGCTTGCTTTCAGCGCTAAATGAGACCGTTGCTGACGACCGATTTGCTTCCCCCCCATTTGGCGCTGTCTCTGCGTAACTAAAGAGTACAATAGGGGGTATGAATAGACGAGTCGCCATTGTTTCTGCAGTTCGTACCCCAATTGGGCGATACGGAGGCGGATTAAGTTCCATACGACCTGATGATTTAGCAGCAATCGCCATTAAAGCCGCCGTTGAGAAATCGGGCATCGACCCGAATATCATCGACGAGGTGTATATGGGCGCCGCTAACCAAGCAGGAGAAGACAATCGTAATGTTGCAAGAATGTCCGCCCTACTCGCTGGTCTACCGAAAACCGTTCCCGGTTCAACAGTCAACCGGCT
>JACNLR010000183.1 GCA_014381385.1 Planctomycetota bacterium
TGAAGGTCGGGACGCAAGCGAATGCATTGATGTCTTTCCTGGAATCGGCATCAACAATGAACTAAGCGGAAATGTCATCGACATTTGCCCTGTAGGTGCGATGCTCGACAAAGATTTTATGTTTACACAACGTGTGTGGTTCTTGTCAACCACGCCCTCCATTGATCCACTCACAAGTAGCGGTGATAACATCAATATTGAACACAACGAAAACAAAATATATCGCGTAAAACCTCGTACCAATCTTGAAGTCAATCAATATTGGATAACTGATGAAGTGCGGTACGGTTGGAAGTTTGTCTATGATGAATTGCGCCTTACTGCAATGGCTGAAGACGCGGAAAGCATTGCAGCCAACAAACTACAAGGCGCGACCAACATTGCATTGCTTGTTAGCCCGATGATTAGTTGCGAAGATGCGTGGTTGCTCGGCAATGTCGTTAAAGGGTTAGACCAAAATGCCATCATCGGTATTGGCCCAGTTGTAACAGAAGGTGAAGATAAAACATTCAAAAGTGGTTTTACAGTGCGAAGCGAGAAAGCACCAAACGCTCGGGGTGTTCGAAGAGCACTTGGCGATGTTCTTGAGTATGACGAATGGAAAAAACAAATGTCTGGTGCAGACACTGTTGTCGTTACGGGAAACTATCCAGAACGTTGGGATACTCCAGCAGTTTCCGATTCCCAAACACTCATTCTAGTTGATACTATTCAAAACGAGTTAACACAGCGAGCTGACGTGTTTCTTCCAGCGGCAACATGGGCAGAAAAAGCAGGGACGTTTGAAAATTACAACAATGTTTTGCAGTTGTTTGAAAAAGCAGTTTTACCTCTTGACGACGCTCAGGCCGAAGGTCAAATTGCAATGAATCTGCAGGCATTGATTGATGATATGGAAGTCACTGTGTTCAATCCTGCAACCATCCGTCGCCGAATGGCAGACGCTGGAATTGCTGGCATGCTTGATGTTGAACTTCCTCAAAACACAAACCGTGTCGATACCGATATGCCCCTGTCTGAGGTGTGATCACTCTATTGTTTCAAACTCAGCTGTGAAGTGCCGCAGGGCAGCTGGTTGTTTTGTGATGCGAACACCCTTGATTGAATCTTTCAGAGTGTTGGTGTATTCGAGTACCTCCACGACATAATCAATATGACTTTGGGTGTACACTCGCCTTGGGAACGCGAGACGCACAAGTTCCTTATCAGCAAACTTTTCAGTTCCATCTGGTTGTTGACCAAACATCACACTTCCAATCTCACTCGCACGGATACCACCCTCAACATACAGCGTATTTACAAGTGCCCAGCCCGGATATTGCTCTTGAGGGATGTGGGATAACCACGCCTTAGCATCAAGATAAATCGCGTGACCTCCAGTAGGTTGCAAAATTGGGATTCCCATTTCGGTTAATCGTTCACCAACATACGCAACAGTTCTGACACGGTACGCCAAATAATCTTCCCGTAGTGCTTCATACAAACCAATCGCAACTGATTCCAAATCGTACCCAGCAAGACCGCCGTACGTTGGAAATCCTTCAGTCAAAATGAGCATCGACCTGCATTTTTCAGCGAGAGCTTCATCGTTCAACGCAAGGAATCCACCCATGTTCGCCATTCCGTCTTTCTTTGCACTCATCGTTGCGCCATCAGCAAGCGAGAAAACTTCTCTTGCAATTTCTATTGGTGTTCGATTCTCATTGCCCTCTTCGCGTAACTTAATAAACCAAGAGTTTTCAGCAAAACGACAGGCATCAATAAAGAATGGAACACCACGCTCTTTACACAGGGCACTCGCAGCGCGAATGTTTTCCAAACTCACGGGTTGACCGCCGTTGGAGTTATTCGTAATGGTCATCATGACCATCGGAACCTTATCCGCCCACTGATCAAGAATTGATTTCAATTCATCAATGTTCATGTTTCCCTTGAACGGTGCAACACTTTGTGTGTTACTACTTCCAGGAGCGGGAATATCCACAGCGGCTGCACCACGCACTTCAATGTTTGCGCGGGTTGTATCGAAATGTGTGTTGTTTGGGACGACCTGTCCTTCTTCAACGGCTGCACTAAACAAAATTCGTTCAGCAGCGCGACCTTGATGGGTTGGAATAACATGTTTGTATCCAGTGATGTCTTTGACCGCTTTTTCAAAGCGGTAATACGAATCAGCACCAGCGTAACTTTCATCACTTCGCATCATGCCCGCCCACTGTTCATTGGACATTGCACCTGTGCCTGAATCTGTCAACAAATCAATCAACACGTCTTCTGCTTTCAATAGAAAGACATTGTTGCCCGCCTTTTCAAGTGCGGCGATACGTTCTTCCCGCGTTGTTGACCGAATCGGTTGCACCTGCCGAATACGAAACGGCTCAATAATCGTTTTAAATTCCATCTCTTCAGTTATCCAATCAGGTGTTCAAGAATCGCCATCCGAGTCGCAACCCCACTGGTCACTTGCGAAAGTATTAAATTGTGTGGCGAACTTTCAACATTCGCAACACAATCATCTATTTCTAATCCTCGGTTCATCGGTCCGGGATGCATTATCGCACCGTCAAAGTTTTTAGCACGTTCTTCCGTAAGTCCAAACTGTTCACGATAGTCTTCACCGACTTTTGCATCACGTTCAAATTGAACTCGAAGCATCATGCACGCAGAAACCCCCGAAAGTACAGCATCGAAGTCACTCGAAGTTTCACACCCCAAATCATCTGGAACTAATTCCGATGGTCCAACAAACGTAACTTTTGCACCAAGTGTTGTGAGACTAATCACATTTGACCTCGCGACTCTACTGTGTGCAATGTCACCAACGATGGCGACGTGTTCCCCTGTTAGATCGTCTTTACCGAAATAGCGTGTCAAGGTAACGGCATCGAGCAGCGCTTGTGTTGGATGAGACGAAGTTCCAGAACCAGCATTAATTACAGGAACGCCAATGTTTTCTGCAATTATTCTTGCACCATTTTCTTCCGAACACCGAACAACGATTCCCGCTACGCCCGTTGCTTCTAAATTGAGCGCGGTGTCAACAAGAGTTTCACCCTTGGACGCACTTGATGTACTGCCAAGCAAATCAATGTAATCGCCGCCGAGTCGTTTGGTTGCGATGATAAAACTGCACCGAGTTCGCGTCGAATTTTCCATAAAGAGGTTCGCGATAATTTTTCCTGCAAGCGGAGCGCTCGGTTCGTACCGATCACCTGCATCTAAAAAGTGAGTAGCCCGTTGCATAAGCCCAAGCATGTCCTCGGAGCTCAAGTCAGCCAAACTCAAAAAATGTCGTCCATTCCATGGCATAGATTGCGTATTCTACCTTGGATTGGAAGATCGGAACCCAATCTTCGATTTTGGCTTGGCTGGTGTTGGAGGGTTAAATAACTGCTGCAGGAGCCCAAAAATCTTTTGGATTTGTTTGCCGGTTTCGGCTCCCTGTTCGTGCATTTCCTGTTCGAGTTTCATTATTTGCTCTGCGAGTTCTTTGTGCTCAGAGAGCAAGTGGCGAAGTCGAACAAACGCACGCATGATTTCAATGTTTACTTCAACAGCGCGAGCAGAGCGAAGAACACTCGAGAGCATCGCTACTCCAAGTTCGGTAAATGCGTATGGTGGGGTTCGGCGACCACCATGGTCCGATAAACTTGTGGTGCCAATTTGGCACCTCAAGTTTTCCCATTCATTTTCAGAGAGTTGGAACATAAAATCGTCGGGGAAACGAGAAATGTTACGCTTAACTTGGCGAACGAGTTGTTTTGTAAGCACACCATAAAACCAGCCAACTGTTCATCCAATAGCACTTTTTTACCTCTTACGACCACTATTTCTCGTTCAATTTGATCAGTATCAAACACTTTTAGTTTTTTTCTTCCATGGTGGCATTTTAAAATGGTTTTTTACTACTTCTCAACAAATCGCCTTTTTTCGAGCAGTATTCTCACCCCAATCGAATAGTGTTTGCCACAACGCAGCATTTCATCGCATGTTTACTCAAAGATGTTGCTTAAATCCTTGCAAAATAAAGACAAACGTGTCACACTATTCCAATACCGTGGAACAGTGTGGGAACATCACGACTCATCTCGA
>JACNLR010000103.1 GCA_014381385.1 Planctomycetota bacterium
TTGCGATAACTGGAATAATTGCAGCTCGCCAACTTTGCAAAAAGATAAAGATAACCAGCACGACAAGCCCCACTGCTTCAAGTAATGTTACGACAAGTTCAATTAATGAAATGCGTACAAACTCTGAAGTATCAAAGGTCATTTGATACTGTAAATCGTCTGGAAAATTTTCTGCAAGTCGTGACATTGCTTCTTTTACGCCTGCTGTCACATCAAGTGCGTTTGCGCCTGGCAATTGGTATATACCCATCGATGTAGCTGGATTGCCACTAAGCGTGCTGTTTGATGCGTACGTACGTGCTCCAAGTTCAACTGAGCCTATATCTCGAATACGAACAATAGCGCCATCGTCGCTTCGAACAATAATGTCAGCGAATTCTTCTACATCTTCAAGTCTACCTTTTGCGGTGAGTTGATATGTCGATGAAGTTGGGTCAGCAAGTGGAAGCGCGCCAACTTGACCTGCGACTATTTGCAAATTCTGTTTACTGATTGCCGACGCAACAGTTTCTGGAGTAATTCCCATTGCAGTCATTTTTTGTGGGTCTAACCAAACACGCATTGCGTATTCTTTTAAACCAAAAATCGTAATGCTTCCAACACCCGGCACACGCTTGAGTTCATCGTACAAATGAATGTCTGCGTAGTTCCCCATGAATACACTGTCATACGTACCGTTTTCTGAGTACAAACTAACAACAGCAAGCATCGTGGTCGATTGCTTCGTGACTGATACGCCAGACTTTTGCACAATGCTCGGCAAGTTTGCCATTGCTTGGTCGACTCTGTTTTGCACATCAACGGCAGCGATGTCAAGATCAGTACCAATATTAAACGATATCGTAAGCGATGAAGCGCCGTTGTTTGTGCTATTCGACGACATGTACATCATGTTCTCAACACCGTTTACCTGCTCTTCAATTGGCGTTGTAATAATGTCCGAAACAACTTCTGAACTTGCTCCGGGATAGCCAGCAGTTACTTGTACTTGCGGTGGTGTTATTTGCGGAAATTGTGCAACTGGCAACAAGTAAATACAGATGCCACCAACTAACACCATGAGTATTGCGATACTCATGGCAAATATTGGTCTTTTTATAAAAAACAAAGGCGACAAGGTGAACTACTCTGCTTCCTCAGATGTTTCTGAAATAGTGACTTCCGTTCCAGAACGAAGATTGGTAGTCCCCTCGACTAGTACACCAGCACCTTCCTTCAACCCAGTAAGAATGTGCTGGTAATCACCCTGCATAGAACCGATTGTGACAGGTGTAACAACTGCCGTCCCCTCATCGGAAATTGTCCATACGTAGTAACTTCCCGGCTGTTGCATGATTGCTTTTCTCGGAACCATGATTGCTTTGTTTATCACTTGCAACTGCACACGCACGTCAACATATTGTCCGGGCAACACACCTAGGTCATTCACAAACTCTCCTCGAGCAAGAAATGTCGACGTTGATGATTTGATTGTGTTATCAACAAACACCAATGAGCCAGTTGCAGTGTGCTTAGTGAGCACGCTACCAGAAGCAGAGGCTTGGCTTTCAGAATCGTTTTCGGTGATAGAAATATGCATGGGAAGCGAGCCCCCTTCCATCAACGATTGAATGAGTATGAGCCGATTCGCCGGTGGATGGATCTCGACGTACATTGGTGAAACCTGAACAATGTTTGCTAATGTGGCTTGCTGACCTGGCCCCACTAGAGAACCAACATCCACTGTCGACTTACCGATTTTCCCCGAGATCGGCGCGTGTATGGAACAGTACCCCACGTTCAACATTGCAAGTGTAACACCCGCTTCTGCCTGTACCACTTGAGCAAGTGCTTGCTCAAACTGTGTTTCTAATTTGTCAAAATCTTGTTTTGAAATTGCACCTGTTAGTACAAGTGGCTCATTTCGTTCAAACTCTGTTTGTGCGTAGGATTTTTGTACTTTCGCGGACGTGAGTGCTGACTCTGCTTGTAGCAATTGTGCGTCGTAGGGCGCAGAATCAATTTCGTAAAGCAACTCACCCTCTGCAACGGTTTGCCCTTCTTGAAAATGTCTCTGCATCAGCCATCCTTCGACTCGTGCTTGCACATTGACTTCTTGAACAGATGTTGTTGTCCCAGGCAGGGAAATATACGTCGGTAACGCACGAGCAACTACTGTTTCAGTTGTCACTTTCGTTGGAGGTGGCGCACTTGGTGCTATTGCCGTTTCTTTGCATGCACTTATTGTGCAAAGTGCAGAACACAGTATTACAACCCGTCTCATTGCGTACTCCTCACTTGTGTGACCTTTGTTTGATCTTTACTTTCCCAGTCACCGCCAAGTGCTTTATACAAGGAAACTACATTTTGTGAAACTGCGCCAGTTTTTTCAACAAGCATTATCTGGCTGTTAATAAAATTACGTTTCGCGTTTAACACCGACTGCATTTGGACAACACCCAATCGTTCTTCTGCTTCTGTCAACCTCAATGCCTCGAGTAACGATTTGGAAGAATCGTTCCATGCATCTTGAACTTTCCCAGATTCGATAAGGTTCGACAAAGAAATTTCTACTTCAGCGAATGCGCGCAACACTGTTTGCTCCCATGTGAGAAATGCAGAATTCGCTTTTTCTTCTTGCAGTTGTACTTGGCTTCGAATCCGATTTCCATTAAAAATATCCCACGAAACTGATGGCCCAATACTCCACGTTCGACTGTCCCAACGTATCACGTCATTTGTTTCTGTCGCTTCATATCCAAAAGCGCCTGACAGAGACAATTTTGGGTACAGGTTTGCCATTTTTGCACCAATAAGTGCAGTTTGCGCCGCGAGTGCACGCTCAGCTTCACGAATGTCTGGACGCTTGCGCAGTACCTCTGCTGGTATGCCGACTGCGACATTGGGGGATGCCCTTGGTACTTGCAACTGATCTGCTAATTGATGCATTATGGTTTGTATGTCTGTATCCAATAAAACAGCAAGGCGTGCATATTCTTGTACTAACTGCATTTCAACCGCGGGAAGTTGCGTTGTGTTTTGATCGTACATCGCACGTTCTGTTTCAAGAACAGATTTTGAGATAACACCTTGTTCGAACTGCGCCTCGACTAGCACGAGTAATTGTTGGAGCACTTCGATAGATTGTGTTGTAAGTTTTTTTGTTATCTGTAACACACGAATATTTATGTATGTTGCTGCAACTTCTGCTCGAAGTGTAACAAGAGTGTCATGATACTTTTCAAGTGCGACACCCTCCATTGCATTCGCCGCCTCGATGTTTTTTTCTATCCCCCCCCAAAGATCAATTTCCCAACTTGCATCGAGCCCAACTGCAAAATCGTTTACTGGTTTTGCTTTCACATTCGGAAAGTTTGCCAAAGTCGGCGAGTTGTCGCTTGCTTGCTCGCGTTCAGTTTGTCCCTTGGCACTTATGTTCGGAGACACCGATGCCGAAGCGATTCCGTACGTTGCTCGTGACTGCAATACGTTTGAAACAGCCAGCTTCAGCGAAAGGTTTTTTTGCTGTGCTTCGGAAATAAGGAAAACAAGTTGTGGGTCATCGAATCGATACCACCAATCAGACACATCCATCGTGCCAATTTCAAAACCATCTGTAACAGCAAAATGCCAAACATCAGGCGTCTTGCTCGCAAGTTCTGGCGGTACGTACTCTGGCCCAACAGAGCAAGACGCTAATCCCAAACAAGATAAAAATATCCAATTCCTATGGGTCTTCTTCACCCTAAGGAGGATACATTAAAAACCAGCAACAAACCATCGCTTACTCCGCTTAATAATCTTATGCCCTTCTTTGCGTAGTCGTTTTGCTTGTTCTTCCATACCGCCGGGATATTTAGGATTCAGTTCACCCTTGGCTTTGACTGTCCTCCACCAAGGGGTAATTCGTTTCTTCCCTTCGTCCTCCGCTTCCTGCGCGGCGTTTGCTGAAATCCATGCAAAAATACCACAGCAAAGTGGACAGGCACTCGTTGCATTGTTTTCTGTAGCAAGTTTTTTTCGCATGTTCGCGATTGTCATCACTTTACCCTTGCGAACCTTTTTCATCACTGCATCAACTTGCAATGGCGATGGGACAAGCATGCGGTCACCGTACTGCGTTGCGCCCTTCCCCTTTGGTTTTATGATTTTAGGGAGGTCTTTTGAATCTTGTAACTTTTCCCGCCAGTTCTTTTTTGCTCGTGCCATCACACAAGCGTACCAAAGTTACCCTGCCTTTGAAAAGTGATTCGTGTCTTTGGCAACTGTGGAAATTGTTGTGCCAGAAACGCCTTCAGCTGCATCAAGGGCAGCTTTGCGAACATTATATTTGGCGAGTGCTGATACGAGTTCTTCTGGTTTAGTTGTTATTCTTGAAGCAGTTTCTGCGATTCTATCTGCTGTTGACCACAGGTCGTTTCGCATTGTCTGCTCTAGCGCTTCCGCTAAATCTATACATGTCCAATAATCTACTGTTGTTTCTAGCATGTCTTGTACCTTTTCTTCTACTGGGGTGCCCAAACCTATCGGCAGGAGCATGTCTAACGCTTGATTTCGTACATTTGTTCCTCATTCGTGTACTTTTTCGTCATAATCAAAGCCGTGCAAAGTCCTATAACCAAAATTGTTAGGTAAATGGATCTGACTCCTTTGAAGGTATTGCCTTTTAAAAAGAGTTCCTCGCGATGACCGGCATCACGAGGAACAAATTTGTTAGGGAGAGAAAGAGTAAAAGAATAAAGTTAGTCAACAGGAACAACGTCGCCTGGTCCTTTATATGTTCCTTGTTGCCAAGCGTCGATGAAGACGCCGACGCCTGTATCTTCACATGGTTCGCAACTTACAAAGTCAACATAGAACAACCACTGGTTCCAGATGGAATCCATATTTATGCCATATGCATACCAATCCATAAGTGCTCCTTGCATACAGTCCGCATTGAAAGTCACACACACAGTGGCGAATTCACAATCATAGTTGTATGAAACCTGATTGAATGCCCAGCCTACAATTGAAGCCTCTCCGTCGAAGCAGACCGTAGCCGTTACAGATTCATCAATTGGTGCAGGGTCATAACCATTGATCATCCCTGATTCAAAGACATGTACTTCGTCGACAGCAAAGGGAGATTCGATGCACATTGTTATGTTGCCAAACTCATCTGCACAAGCATCCCCGCTTTGCAATGCCTCTATGATATTACCAACGGTAAGCATATACCCTTGTGTCCAAACTGGTCCACCACTGCTAAACATTGGGTATTTGCACACTTCGTAGTCAGGAACCCACTCGACTTCGAGGCATTCATTTGCAAAACAAACATCTCCAAGAGGCATTATGCACTGACTTGGAGGCAATGGACAGCCAGGACAAGGTGGAACTATATCGCCAGGCCCATCATAATGACCTCCACCACCAATTGGTTGGCCATCAATTCCACCACCGGATGGTAAAGATGTGCCTTGTGTCGTGATTCCTGGCGCACTGGGGTGTGTCGCCGATGCAATTTTGGACGAAAGTAGTGCGGCAGTAACTATAAGAGTCAGTCCTAAATAGTGTGTTGTTTGTAGGTTTTTCATGTTTTTTCCTTTCGGGGTTATATGGGGTTTCTTACTACATACAGTCAGGCGGAGACGCCTAGAGAAACCCGCAATACAAAACAATATAAATGAAACCCGATGTATACTCGTTAGCATGACCCCTCAACCACTCAATGAACTGATGCCTGAGGTATACGACGAACTCCGCCATTTAGCGGAGGCATCCATGCGCCAAGAACGCGCAGGGCACACCCTGCAAGCGACCGCATTGGTGAACGAAATATATTTACGATTAGGTCATCAAGAAGAAGCAAAATGGCAGAGTAGGGCGCACTTTTTTGCGGCGGCGTCACAAGCAGTCCGCAGAATTCTCATCGACCATGCCCGAAAGAAAAAAGCGGACAAACGGGGCGGTAACCGAAAACAAATTCCGCTTGAAGATGCGATGGGTCTTGGTGGAAACTCAGAACTTGAAATACTTGACCTCGACTCTGCACTTTGCGAGCTCGAAGCCATCGACGCACGTGCAGCGAACGTGGTCGCACTTCGTTTTTTTGGCGGTTTGAATATGGAAGAAATTTCAAACGTACTCGGCGTTTCAAAAAGAACCATCGAGGGTGATTGGACAACTGCTAGGGCTTGGCTCAGAAGTCGTCTTGAAACATGAACCCAGCACAATGGGCGGCCATTCGAGAACTATTCGCAGAAGCTAGGAAACTTTCTCAAGAATTGCGGGAACCTTTTTTGCTTTCTTCAAGTAACGACGAAGTCGTCCTTACACAAGTAAGAACTTTACTCAATAACGACCAAGAAGATGATTTTTTAGAAGACCCTGCACTTGGCAACGCGTTTACGCTCGCCGATGCACAAACACCCGAGCAGGGAATGCAAGTCCCCGTCAATCTAATCGATGGATACACCATTTCAAAAATTCTTGGCAGTGGTGCAAGTGGCATTGTGTATGAAGCACAACAATCAGAACCAAAACGAATGGTCGCAATTAAAGTGCTTCGCGCAGGCTCAATGGGGAAAAATGACCGCGTTCGTTTTCAACGTGAAGCAGAAACTCTGGCAAATTTAGAGCACCAACATGTTGCAACCGTGCACGCTATCGGCACAACAAGCGACGGCTCGCCTTGGATGGCAATGGAACTCATTGTTGGCCAACGACTTGACGATTGGGCGCAAGATAAAGGCAGCAACGATATTGTTTCAATAATGCAAAAAATAAGTGATGCCGTCCACGCGGCGCATTGCAAAAATATTGTGCACCGAGACTTAAAACCGGCGAATATTCTTGTTGATGAGGATGGCCATCCGCGAGTGCTTGACTTTGGCGTTGCAAGAATTACAAAAGGAGACAACGATAAAACTACGTTAATCACGCAAACAGGCGCAATCATCGGTACTCAAAAGTATATGAGCCCCGAACAAGCCTCTGGTAGCCCGAACGTCGATGCTCGAAGCGATGTTTACGCAATGGGCATCATGCTACAAGAGTTTCTTCCAAACAATGCGCCAAGAGATTTACGTACAATCGCTGCAAAGGCTGCAGACGAATTTTCAAATAGAAGGTACTTAGATGGTGGAGAATTGCGTGATGATTTACAAAGGTGGTCAGATAAAGCACCTATTCATGCACGAAGATCTACTCCTTGGTACGTCGCTACATTATTGATCAGGAGACACAAAGCGATATCTTCATTTATTGCACTCGTAGTAATCGTCATCGTGTTAGCAATCTCTGATGTAAACACAAAAGATCGCGCGCATTATTTCTCCCTCATCCAACAGGCACAACTTGCGTTTGAACAAAGCGATCTTACGCAAATGAACCAGTTGCTCAATTTATGCGACGAGAATCATCGAAACTGGGAATGGCACTGGCTACATCAACTCGCAATAGTAGGTGAACTCCCCATAAAGGCGATCGATGTTTCGGCAACTAACGGTGCGAATATTCTCGCTACAACCGCAAATGGTGAGCTCGTTCGCGCTACGACAAATCATGTAATCCGCCAACACCCATTTTCTACATCAAGATCGTTGTTATCTCGAGACTGCTCAACATGGGTAGCCATGCAGCAAAACGGTACCCTTGTAATCACCGCTATTGAGTCACCTGAAAATGAACCTTTAGTCGTAGAATTGGGCGTCCCTTATACCCACATCTCATGCATGTCTCTTTCTGAGGATGGGAATTATTTAATTGTCGCAATGACACCGCCGTTTAATCCAGAGGATCCATCGTCGCTCATTGCAAAAACGCAGGTTCTATGCTTGGATTTGCAAAACCCGTCTGTCTTGTTTGAAGAAGCATTACATGACCGCATCCTTGACAACGATTCAGCAATTGCTGTTTCAAACGAAGGTAATACTGCAGTTGTCTCGATGATTGACGGCAGCATTATTGTTTGGCGCCATGGTGAAATTGAAGATCGACGGTCAATTAAAATCACCAATGGTGCCGCGACCGTTGCCTTGAGTACAGAAGGGAACATGCTTGCAGTTGGAGGCATTGGAGCCGGAGTAACAAATATTCGTCTGCTTGATAGCAACACATTATCTCAAATTGCAGATATTCCGATCATTGCGCACGACTATGCAGTCTTATCAATTGATATCGCTCCAGATATTTCCAAAGTAGTTTCGATCGACACTTCTGGCATACTCCGCATTTCTCCATTGGACGGAGGAACTCCATCAAGTGAAGTATCTCGCGAAAAAGAGAGCGGCGTTACCGTTAAATTTTCATCCGATTCAAATCACGTACTTATTAGAAGCGCAAATGGAAACTCTAGAATCCGTCCTACCTTAAACGTGTCAACAGAAAAAAAACTATTCTCTACGGGCACCATTGTTCAATCCGTTATTTTAAATGATTTAATTTACATCACAAAAAGAGACGGCAGTTCCATCAAATACAACACCAAAAACAACACGACAAGTGTTGTCGATTCGATTTCATACAGAACACTTGAACCAACAATTTCATCACCAGATAACTCTAGGCATATTACGATTGAGCAAAAAACAAGTGTTCAACTATGGGACTCGAAAACCCAAACACCACTAATATCACTGCCTTGGGCGGGGAATACTATTACATCAATCGGATTCATTAACGACGGAAACGCCATCATTGCTATTTCAATCGACGGAAAACTGAAAAAATGGACAACTCAGCAACAGAATTAAGGGAATGGGAACGGGGGCGCGTTATCAATTTGTCCATTTACAAGTTGCATTAGATATTCTGTTAACACGAGCGGAAGTGTCTGCCCAACAGTGTAGCTCGGGAGATTTGGATCATTAGTGTCAGCAGGAGCCGAGTCAAAACGCCAGCAACCATCAACACCCTTGCGATAAATTAAAACCGTAACCTTGCCATTTGAAATGATAATGACCAAGACTTCAGTATCGCTAATTCGTATGACATACCGCTCATCGCCTGGAGCTGATGCTGGTTCCTCGCAGTCACCAGAGCCAGAACCAGAACCGTCTGTTTCGTTTCCAACAAAATCGCCGTTCCATTTCCAGCCACCACTGACAGCAGGATTTTGCGCTGTGAAAACTACAACACACTCAGGAATTGGGAGATGTTCTCCTCGAAGGTACCCTACTGCGTTAACATCCATCACTCTTTGATTTGCGCCAATTTGGTATGCGATACATTCGAAAAATTTGTTGTTTGATCCTAAATCATGAAGTTGAATAAGTTCAATTCCGTTATCTGAAAAAATCCACATCCATGAAACCGAGAGTTCCCCATCGTTTTGCAGCCGAAAGACACCTTCAATTAAAAGGCGCTCATAAATACCATTTTCATTCACATGGTCAATTTCAAAGTAGAAAAATTCATTGACTTGTCCATTGCGCGAGCCATCCGAACCACGGCTCCCAACCATTGCATAACCGATACTCGAAATTCCAAGCGCAAGCAGCAAAAGTAGCGTTAATGGTATGTTTTTCATGTTCAAAGAAGGGCTTTCCATAGAGTAACTCCCTATAGATAAAAAGCGAAATGAAACCCTGAAAACCGCAATAGTTTTTTACGATGTGATTATCGGACGTTGTGCTATATTTGACGTGTTCAGTACACCAATGGGTTGCGAAATCACTGTTTTTCTGGTCTAATTCGCCGTTCCCCACCCGTTTTATGGGTAGCCATCGATGGTCGATCGCACCCTTGGGTGACTTTTTTCAGAATTGGTACTTTTTGTATGGCTCGTTATCTTGGACCTAAAGTCAAACTCTCACGTCGCGTTGGTGTTCCGATTGCAGACATTCCCAAACACACTGCTAAAAGGCAATTGACGCCTCCTGGACCACACGGTTTTCGTGGTCGACGATTGAAAGATTATGGTGTACGGCTTGTCGAAAAACAAAAACTTCGTTATCACTATAACATTCTTGAGAAACAATTCCGCCGTTACATCGCACAAGCGAGTCGACTCAAAGGCAACACCGGCGAAGTGCTGCTTCAACTTCTTGAACAGCGCCTAGATAACGTCTTACGCAGAGCAGGTTTTGTCCGAACAATCTGGGCTGCACGCCAAATGGTTGTACACGGGCACGTTCTTGTGAATGGTAAAAAAGTTGATCGCCCGAGCTTTGCTGTTTCAGCGGGTGACGTCATCACTCTAAAACCAAAAATTCACGACCTCGCTCGAGCGAATATGGAAACTCTCGCAGGCCATATTGTTTCAGACTGGCTCAACATGAATCCGTCCGAATTGACATGCACGGTGGTCACCCACCCAACTGCTGATCAAATTCCGTTTGATGTGAACACGAACCTCATTGTTGAATTTTACCGTTAATGAAGAACCGCCCATGCGGTGGTCGCGTGCCATCTATGGGCAAGGGACCACTTCCACATGTTTAAGTTCCTCCGCAAGTACAGCGTCTGGATTCTCGGCTTTGGCGGCACACTGCTGCTCATTGCATTCCTAGCACCAAACGTGATTCAACAACTCGCCCAAGAAGCTGGATACGCTGGCACAACACAGGCAACGGTTGGTGATGGTGAATCTGTGGGCTTTGAAGAGTGGCAACAAACTATCTCAGAGTCACAAATTATCGATCGATTAGGCACCGCAATTCCGGGCGTTGGTGAGCTTGAATCACCAGAACATTGGTACCTTCTTGCAAGAGAAGCAGACCTTGCAGGCCTCACACCAGCAGTGCAAGCAGTTGGCATCGATGATCAAACACTTTTCAACATAGCTGGTAACACTGGCTCAAGACCACAAGTTGTCCTTGAAGCTCTTGCACACTTACAAGGCATTCAACGTCTAGTCCGAGCGTACCAAATGAGCGGAAAATTCTCAGAAAGGCGGCTAAACAATGCCGCCTCAGATTTACTCTCAACTGTCGCAGCAGAAACTGTTGTTATTCCAGCAACTCCACAAGACAACGGTTCTTTTTCGGAAGAAGATTTGCAAGCCCAACTCACCGCTTGGGAAAACACACCGCGCGGCGAAGGAGACCAAGGCTTTGGATACAAATTACCAAACCGTTTCAAAGTCGAATGGTTACAAATTCCAGCAGATACAATAAAAGAAGCTACAAAGGTTAGCGATTCTTTTTCATCAAGAGAACAACGAAAATACTGGCGACGAAACGAAACAGATCCTCGTTTTCCAGCGATTGGCAACGATGGCAATATTCCAGAAGTAGTTTCCAATGCATACCTAGATGAACTTACTACTAAGACTCGTGCAAAAATTTCGCGCGCAGCATCGGACAAATTGCGAAATCCAAGACGTGGTCTTGATGAAAACAATGGTTTTTATGTCCTTCCAGATGATTGGGACGACAGCAAGCTCGATTTTGAATCACTCTCTGCTGCTCTGCAAGACGAGTTCTCCCTTGCTCTCCCAGAGTACGGAAGTGTCGCGACTTGGACCCAAACGAGTAACGCCAATAGTATTCCTGTCATTGGTTCTGTGCTTGCTACGAATCTTGGCAGCACACCACTTGATTTTGAAACGCTTATTTCTTCCGCAAAAGAATTTGATACGAACGGTTTGTATAGAATTCAGACAGGTGTTTCAAGCCCTATTCTTGAAACTGCAAGCGGAGACATCGTTGTCTTTAGAATTACACAATCGGACCCAGCCCGCGCACCAAAAGACCTTGATGAAGTACGCGAAGATGTCACGTACGACCTTGGTCGGATTGCCCGCTGGAAAACATTGCAAGCAGAGTCCAATTTGATTGAGGAATTTGCACGAGAAAAGGGTATGCTCGCAGCGTCCATTGAATACGGTACGACTGTAAACCCACCGCAACCAGTCTCGATGGTAGATACTGGTGTACCCACTATTCTTGACCCAGCTACAGCAAGACCACTTATGTCTCAGGCAATCATGCAGCGGCTGGGCGCTGGTGGTCGTATCTCAGATATGAACACAAGGGTTCCCTCACTTGCGAAAAATGATCCAACTGTTATTCAATCGATAATCGACCAAGCATCGGATCTTCCGCTTGAAACTCCCGTGGCATCCCTCTCCGCAGAAGACCGCATCTTTATTGTTTCATCGCCAGAAAACATGGCACTCGTACTTGTACGCGTTACTGGGACTACTCCAGCATCTGGCGAACTTGCTACAGACTTCTCTGGCGGAACATCACCTATTCTTCAAACGATGCTCTCGGTCGATGAACTAGGTGGAGCAGATGCAATCAGCGATGCATTCTCATTTGAAACTCTCGCTATTCGTCATAATTTTGAGCGAGGTCGACGTGGAAGTGACGCCGTCGAAGATGACGTCACCGTAAACGAAGTTAACTGACTTTTGAGCCAGAAGGCATTTTGCGATCGCACCGTAGGACTGCGACATCCTCCGCATCATCTCCATCGCGCTTTGTAGCTGCGATTACCATGCCTTCACTGATTTCCCCACGAATCTTTCGGGGTTCTAAGTTTGCAACAATTATAACTTGCGTCCCTTCCAAATCCTCTGGAGCATACCACGCTTTCATACCAGCACAAATTTGTCTGCCATCTGCAGTTCCATCGTCAATTTGTAACTTTAAAAGTCGATCTGCATCGGGGTGCAACTCCGCTTTTGTCACAGTGACCACGCGTAAATCTAGTTTTGCAAAATCGTCGTACGCTATTTGGGGGAGGAATTCAGTCATAGTTGAAGTTTACTCGACTCCGACAGCTTTCGCATCACGGTCGCTAAGCATTCCTCCATCGCTTCGCTCTTTAACAGTGCCATCGCGTTTCCAAGAGCGGTCGCATCGGGGTTCTTCTCGTAAATCTTGTACTGAAACACCATCGCCTTCAAAAGAAACCCTCGAAACACCGCAAAGATCAGCAAGATCTTGGGAATCAAAGTTCGAAAGGGATGCAGGTAAAACCAATCCCGCATCAAGCGGGTTATCGATGCCCGATGCTTTTGCTTCTTCAAGTGCCTTGAGCGCTTGGTCACGAATAGCCATTACTTCGCCCCATGATTCGTCAACAGTAAACGCGACTTCTGCAAAATCTTGCAAGTGAACACTTCTAACATCATCACCATGGAGCGCTCGCCATGCTTCATCTGCGGTATGGGGCATAAATGGAGCAAGCAAACGAACGAGCGTGCCAGACACAGTGCGTATTGCCGCGGTAGTCTGTTTTCTTCGAACGGAATCTTCACCATCGCAATAGAGGCGATCTTTCACTGCAGCGAGGTAGATAGATGAAAGGGTATCGTTACAAAAATCATACAATGCCTGTTGTGCAACTCGAAACTCATATGCTTGAAGTGACTTGATTACCTTGGTTTCCAACGTAGAAAGTTCGCCAAGCACCCAACCATCGATTGATGTTGGAGAAATTTCGACACCTTCATCGTGCCCAACATTCCCCAATAAAAAACGGAGTGTGTTGCGAACTTTTCGATAACTCTCAGCAGCTATGTCAAAGAATGACATGTCAACTTTGATATCGTTGTCGTACGCAAGAGAGCCAACCCACCAACGGCAAACATCCGCTCCATAATCCTTTAGGAGTTCATCAACGTTCAACGCATTGCCACCACTCTTACTCATTTTCTTGCCATCTTTTGCAACCATGAACCCGTGCGTCAAAACTGTTTTGTATGGCGAGATTCCAGTTGTTGCAAGCGCTGGCAGCATCGAAAGCTGGAACCAACCGCGGTGTTGATCGCTACCCTCAAGATATAAATCCATCGGGTAGCCTTGCCCTCGCGCCTGCATAACTGCATGCCAAGATGTTCCAGATTCAAACCAGACATCAAAGATGTCGTGCATTTTTGTAAGCGTCGGCAAATCAATGTTGTCTGGGTTTTCCCAATGCGCTAACAATACTTCGGGCGGTTGTGCAAACCAACTGTCTGAACCATGCTCTTCAAAGACTTTTGCAACTGCCCGAACCGTTTCTGGTGTCAATAAGAATGAGCCATCCTCTTGTACAAATGCAGGAATTGGTAAACCCCATGCACGTTGACGCGATAAACACCAGTCCGGTCTTGAATCAAGCATGCCACGCATGCGATTTTGACCCCACGCAGGGACAAACGTAATATCGTTTTCGGTTGCCTCAAGTGCTTTTGCACGCAATGTCGTTCCATCGACCTCACCATCCACAGCAACGAACCACTGTTCAGTGGAACGAAAAATGACTGGCGTTTTACTTCGCCAATCGTGCGGGTAACTATGCGTGTACATCGACATGTGATACAAATGATTTGTGTCCCGTAATTTGTTTACGACAACTTCATTCGCATCCCAAACGGATAGTCCAGACAGAAACTCTGGAACAGTTTCATCGTAGACACCGTCTGCTTTTACGGGACAATAGATTTCTAAGTTATTCGCAAGCCCAACAATGTAATCGTCCGTGCCATGCCCAGGCGCAGTATGAACCAAACCCGTGCCGTCTTCTAATGTTACATGGTCACCACTGATGATTGGACACGTGCGATCACAGTAGACGTGGGCATACGTCATGCCAACAAGCGCATCGCCTTTACAGACGCCGAGTACTTCTGGAACAACTCCAGAAACCCCTGCAACTTTATCCAGTAACTCACTGGCAATAATCGTCACGTGATCGCCCAGACATACGAGCGAATATTCAAACCGAGGCGAAACGGTGATTGCCATATTGGCAACAAGTGTCCACGGAGTTGTTGTCCAAATTAAGAATGAGGGAGTCTTGTCAAGTGAAACGCCAAACACGTTCGCTACCGCATCTTTATCGGTTGCGTCAAAGTACACAAAAATTGAAGGATCTTCTCGATCTTCGTACTCAAGTTCGGCTTCAGCGAGCGCTGTTTCATTTGCAATGGACCAGTGCACTGGTTTAAGTTGTCGATAGACAAGGCCTGTTTCAACAAGATCCGCAAACACCTCAAGTACTGATGCCTCGTACTTGGGAACCATTGTCAAATACGGGTCGTCGTAATCCGCGAGCGTTAACAAACTTTTCATTTGTCCTGTTTGTAATTTTACAAACTTTGATGCATATTTTTTGCATTCACGTCTAATCGCTATGCGACGGGCGTCGTCATCGAGTTCTTTCAACTTTTCGATTTTTCCCGACTCAACTAAGTTCGTCATCACTTTATGTTCAATTGGAAGCCCATGGCAATCCCAACCTGGGGTATACGGGCATTTCTTACCGCTCATCAATTGTGTCCGTACCACTAAGTCTTTGAGCACCTTATTGAGCAGGTGTCCAACATGAATGGAACCGTTTGCGTACGGTGGGCCGTCATGAAAAACGAAGGGTTCTGCGTTCACTTTTGATGCTTGGATTGCATCATAGAGCTTGCTCTTATCCCACCGCTTCACCGATTGCGGTTCATTTTGCGCAAGATTACCACGCATAGGAAATGATGTTTTTGGAAGATGTAACGTCTTCTTGTAATTTGGTGTTGTTTGCGTCATCGTATAACTCTAATGTTCGTGCAGGATACCTGAATCATTCTCAACATGTTCGTGTGCATGCAGCGAAGAAATCCCCCACGCAATCGAAAGGCCAAGTACTAAGGCGATGGTTAACGCAAACCTATCGTGTCCATGAAATTGCAATTCAGGCAGTAAATCACTCAGTGAAATACAGAGGAACATGCCTGCAGAGAATGCAAGCGCAGCTGCAATTGTTGTATGGCTCACCTCGCCACCAAGTAGAAATAGTAGAACCCCAAGTGGAACGCTAAGCGAAAAGAGTACGTTAAAAATATGGGTTTTTGTTTTCGAAACATTCGAAACACGCATCATTGCAATCAGTGTTAATCCATCAAATGGTTTATGTAAAACGATTGCAATAAAAACTCCAATGGCAATCTCAACACCACCAGCACTCCACGCAGCTGCGAGCGCGACACCAGCAAGAACGCTATGTAACGTCAAGCCCCCGTACGTTCCAACCCAATTCAGTGTATGCTCATGTCCACAAGTGTGTGATTGATTCCCTTCAGTAATTTCGTGGCAGTGTGAGGGCATAAAACGCTCCAGCAAGAAAACTGCAAGAAATCCACTCAGCAACCAAAGCATTACTGGTTTTGTTTCACCAAATTCTAGGGCTTCTGGCAGCAAGTCGAGGACTGCAATACCTGCCATTACACCACCAATACAACTCATTGCCAGTTGCATTCGCCTGTGGGTAGGCGTAAAAAGCAATGGCACAACACCACCAAGCAACGAAGCGATAACTATAAAGATACAAAAGAGGAATAACATAAGCAATGACAATGGGGCAATTATACGAAAAACGGGCCTCTCTGTATTAAAACCTCTTTTATCGTCCTTTTTTTCTAGATTTTGCGCTTCAATTTTGACATACTGATGCATAGGTTTAAAGAGGAGACACGATGAGAGTACATTTCACCACTGGAATTATCGTTGCACTTTGTGCAACTGCTGTTTTTGGACAAGGACCACCTGCAAATGATGATTGCGCAAACGCTTCAGAGATATATCTTGGCACAACTGCATTTACCAATATCAATGCAACAACAGATGGTCAAACACACACTGATTGCCAGTGGGATGGGCAAACGTACGATGATGTATGGTTTAATTTTACGGCAGGTGCAACTGGAACATTAATCGTCTCAACATGCAAAAGCGTCGACTACGACTCAGATATAGTTGTCTATCTCGGAGATGATTGTGGATCTCTTATCCTCCTAGAGTGCAATGACGACGGTGCTAGTTGCTCAGGCTACTCAAGTTACCTCGAAACCCCTGTATTTTTCGGCGAGAGAATCACTATTCGAGTTGGCAGTTATGGATCAGGTACGCCACCAGGCAGCGGCACACTCCTTCTTGATATTGTTGATTCAGGCGGGAGTCCCCTACCCTCACCAGAAAACGATGACTGCGCAAATGCGGCCACGATCTACGAAGGGGAAACCCATTTCACTACAGACGAGGCGACCACAGATGGAGCAGCACATCCAAAGTGCGAAGTCGTCGGTGACGGAGGTGTAACTGGTAACGATGTTTGGTATACCTATACACCAAGTGCAAGCGGGCTTTTGACAATTAGTACATGCGACCAAGCAAATTACGATACCGATTTGGTCATCTACAATAATAGCAATTGCGGTGCTCTTTCATTCCTTGCCTGCAACGACGATGGTACTGGATGTGCTGGATGGAGTTCGCATCTTGAAGTTTCTGTCGTTGGTGGCATCGAGCATCTCATCCGTGTGGGTGGATTTGAAGAAGGGAGTACTGGAACAGGAATACTTACGCTTTCTCTTGATTCAACGTCCATAACATGGATTGGTTCTGACGGTGGAAGTTGGTTTGACAGTAACAACTGGAGCAGTGGCACTACCCCAACGGCTACATCAAGTGTGACATTAGATGGCTCGGTCGTAATTGACCAGCCCAACGCTGTCGCATCAAGCGTAACTATTCAAAATAGTGGGCACCTCCAAGTAGGCACAGGAACCTCAACGACGGGTTCGTTGAGCACAAGCATAGTAGTAGAATCTGGCGGCATCTTGCAGTTGCAAAATGCAATGAGTAGCATTACATCCACATCCATCGTCATCGATGCTGGAGGACAACTCAATTGGATTGGTGGCACCATCGATGTTTCGGGCGGCAATTTAAACGCAGCCACGAACATTTCAGTTGGCTGCTTTGACGATGCTGTGTTGATAGCTGATTATGGTGCTATCTCTGCAACGAACTTAACGCTTTGCGAACAAGGCGCAATGCACGGTTCAAGTTGGACGTACGTTGATACGTTCACAAACCACGGAACTATATTTGCCGGCGGATCGACAAATTACACAAAAATCTATGGTGATTACATCCAATCGTCGACTGGTACCCTAGTAACAAACTACACGAGCGACACAACGCACACATGGCTTATAGTCACAAACGGCTCAAACACAACTGGAACCAGTTCTGTGGAAGGGACCGTCCGGTTAGTCAGCGTCTCTGGGTACAACCCAGTTGCTGGCACTTCATTTGAAGTTATCAAGAGCTACCAAAATCTACATTCAGGCACGTTTGACACGATAGAAACTGAAGGATTCGGCGCAGGAGTTTCATTCTATCAAAGTGAAAACACTGATGGCCTTTCCGTTATCACTCAAGTGACACCGATTCATTACGTCGACGCAGATAGTGTTTCTGGAGATGGTACTTCATGGGCGAGTGCATTTTCGACACTGCAAGAAGCGCTCGCCGTTGCTTCCTGGAACGAACAAATTTGGATTGCAGAGGGAACCTACACCCCAGGAACTACTCGAACTGACACGTTTGCAACAAATACTTACGTTGGTATGTATGGAGGATTTGATGGGACTGAAACTTTGCTCTCCCAACGAGACATTGACGCACACCCCACAATTCTATCTGGTGATATTGGCGTGCTTGATAACGTTACTGACAATGTATACCATGTGGTCACGTGCCCAACGGGTGGCATAACGGTGCTCAATGGCATCACTGTCGCGGATGGAAACGCAAACGGGAGTGGCACAGACCAAGCAAATGGTGCTGGCATATTTCAACCTTCGGGAATTATGTCTCTCCAATCCTGCACAATTATCGATAACATCTCAAGTGGTATGGGCGGCGGAGTATATTCCGATGGTGGCGCTGTCACCTATACGAACTGTACAATTGAATCCAATAAATCCGTAAAGGGTGGCGGAATATACGGTTCGGGCACAGTTGTCACGATTGAGCAATCGTTTTTCTTACTCAATCGAGCTAATACGTTTACATGGGTACCAGGCGTGTACGGTGGTGGTGTATATGTAACTGAAGGATCGCTTACCGTTGATGGATCTACGTTTGAAAGTAATTTTGCTATGTATGGTTCTGGCATCGTAGATCATGGCAATGGTGGCGCTATTTACGCGAAGCGTTGCAATACGAGTATCGGTAATTCCACGTTCATAACGAACCGTGCGCTCAAGGGTGGAGCAGTATATTTCGTAGAGATTAGCTACAACCAGATAGCTCTCATCCACCACTGTTCTTTTGAACGAAATGAAACGTTTTGGACCATAGATACCAACAACCCTGGTGCTGCTGCATTCCATCAGACCGACAACGGATTTGGAAGTGCAAGTCAAACATTTATTGTGAATTGCCTTTTTGCTGGCAATGATGGTCAAGGTGCACCGATAATTGATATGGACACTGAAGGCGGTTTCGTAAATAGAATTACGAATTGTACGGTTGCACATAACGTGAATCTAGATACTTCACCTGCAATAGCAGGAACCACGAAACTTGAAAACTGTATTATCTGGCACAACGAAGGAACCTATGGTCGAGGCGCAAACAATCAGTTAAACGGAAATTTTAGCATTGACCAATGTGTCATAGATTCGTGGGGTTCAACTGGTGGTGGAAACATCACGATGGAAGACCCGCTCTTCATCTCGCCAAGAGGACCAGATGGCGTGTATGGAACCGGCGATGAAAACTTCCGCCTACTTCCAACATCTCCAATTATTGAATGGGGTGATGATACTTTATGGAATTATCCTATAGCATCGGTCCCAGAAGTTGACCTCGATGGCAATAATCGGTTCGTGAATGACCCGTACGCGTACGATTGGTATCCACCGTTTATCATTGACGTGGGTTGCTATGAGTTCCAAACACAGTACGCTGGTGTTTCTGGTTTCCGAACTTGGAATTATGAAAGCAACGGCTATGTTAATTTCGACAATGATTCGCTTTGGAATCCAAATGAAGCACCAGCGCAAAACGATGATGTGATTATAAACTCACGCGCTGCGTTCAGTGCAAATGTTTTGCTAAATCAAGACACAAGCATAGATTCATTCCTCATGTCGCAAGGCGACTTATTCTATTTTCTAAACAACAATACGCTCACAATTAATAATACGCAAGACGCATTCTTACTTGGTCATCATGATGTAAGTGATTACACAACGCTCGCCTTACTCAATGGCACGGTGGTTGCAAACCGAATCGATGTTGCTGGTGGAGTAGGATCAAACGCAACCCTAGGTATAAATGAATTCATGACACTTCAGCTAACTGATGGTCTAGTTATTCGCGATGGAGGCACTCTCTTTGGAGGCGGAACGGTCCAAGGAAACGTGTACAACAGTGGGGAAATCGAACGCGATGCTCTGCACAATAAATACCCGAATATTATTGGTGATTATTCGATGGTAGACGAATCTATCATTGGGCTCGTGGGAAGTGGCATATATAACAATGCCCTTGTGCCTATTGATTACGATGCCGGTAATGGATACAGCGCAATGCAAATTAGTGGTACCGCAACCTTGGGCGGAACACTCTATATTTCGGGCGGAGGAGATACACCTGTCGTAGCGGGCCAGAGTATTACGTTGTTGACAGCTGCGGGTGGCATCAACGGAACATTTGATTCCGTTTGGGCGTGGAACTTCCCTGAAGACCTTACGCCAATCGTGTCGTACGTCAACAATGAGCCTGGTCCGGAGCAAAGTGTTGTCGTAACAATGCAGTCAACCTCTGGGTTCGATGGCTTTGGCGATCCGGATGCTACTGGCATTACGGGGCTTCCTGTTGACGCGATGCTTGCCGATATAAATAGCGATGGGTATGACGACCTTGTCCTTTCAGTGCCAAGCACAATAGTAGACGCCACTGGCAACATTTTAATCATGTACAACAATGGGAACGACCCCATTACAGATGCGTGGCTAGGATTTAGTAGTGACATTCATCAAGAACCCGTTGGTGTACTCCCAGCTGGTCTTGACATTGGCGATATGGATGGCGATGGCGATCTAGATATCGCTGTTGCGAACTCCAGCGACGACACCATTGACATTTTGGTTAACGAAGGCACAGTGCGAGATGTAGTAACATTCACAGCTTTGGATCCACCGATTCCAGCGGACTACTACAACCCAAGTGCGGATGTGTTTCCAACTGACGTAGCCCTTGGTAACTTCTCTGACGATAATGTCCTTGATGTTGCAATCGCCAACAATGGAGATTCTCGTCTCGTAATTATTAATGGGCCGTTAACTGTACCTGCGCTTATGCCTATCGGATCGGACACACCGCTCTCTGGAGGAGCAACAAACGTGAATCCTGGAGATGTCACAACGGACAAGGATTTCTCTATAAGCGTAACCGGCAGCGGAGGGAAGTCTTCCGTTGTTAAAGGTGCGATGACACTGCTTGGCGTTGTCCTTGATGACCCTATTGAAATTAATATGGGGTTAAGTGTGAGTGAACAACTCGTTGTTGATCTTGATAGTTTTGGCGTTGCAATTCCAGATAGGCGTGACGATCTTGTAACTGCTGACCCTGTAGCAAACACAATAAATGTCGTACTTCA
>JACNLR010000108.1 GCA_014381385.1 Planctomycetota bacterium
TACCGTGCATTAAAACGTGGGTATACACGAATCTACCGTAGAACACCCGCGCAACGAATTTTGCGTCAAGCTGCTGAAAATGGAAGTTACCCTGCTGAAACAACAGCACTAATCTTGCAACTTGAAGCTGCCTACTTGCAGGAACTTGACAGTATCAATTACCAGTTACTCACACTCACTCGCCAACACGAACCAGAAGTTCACAGAAACCGAGAACTCGCAGGTCAAGTAAGAAAAAGCGGCGGTACGCCAACAAAACTCGTAGACCCTACTCGTGATGTCTTCAAAAAACGTGAAGAACTCGGCAAACAATATATAGAACTCTTGCGTGGAATACTTTCACCAGACGAATTCATCGAACTCGACGGTGCCCGCCGATGGATTCCAAGAACAGAGCTGCCAACACCAACTGGAATGGGAACGAACCCCAATTCAAAACCTCTCGATGGAAACTTAACTCTAGGTACTGGTGGTGCCAAACCCACTGGTAAGGGTAAAGGTAAAGGTAAGGGAAACAGCAAACCTGGTGGAGCCAAACGAGACAGTGGATTCGGCAATCCAGGTAATTAAGAGCGAATTCCAACACTGCAATGCCTACCAACGTGGAACATATTGAAACAGATGCAGGGCTTGATCCTAAACAACGCTGCCTTGACATGCAACTGGATTGGATTGACACACTTCTAGAGGTTGACCAAGAAGTAATCGATTTAATCGACGCTGAACTCGCTGTGCGACTGCGCATTCTCCCAGTTAAAATTGAAAATGGACGCCTTCTCGTTGCCATGTTGAGCCCCGAGGATATCGAGGCATCTGACGAAGTTGCAACCGTTACGAACGTACCTGTTAGCCGATGCGGTATGGAATCTCAAATATTTTCAGAACTCATGCGAAAATATTACGGGACGACTGCTGCCCGCATGGCAGAAAGTTTAGGAAGTCAGTCAACATCTACAGAATCCACCGACCACAATGTAGACGCTATAGAAGCGGACAACATCTTGGTGATGGCGGAACAGCCTACGCTTATTAACCTCGTCAACCTTCTTCTTCTTGAAGCGATTCAACAACGCGCAAGCGACGTACATATTGAACCGTTCGAAACTGAGTTGCGTGTCAAATACCGAATCGATGGTGTGTTAGCCGAGCAACCTCCCCCCCCAAAACATTTACAGCCTGCGCTAACTGGTCGTATTAAGATTATGTCATCGATGAACATCGCAGAACGGTACGTTCCCCAAGACGGACATATCGCTCTTCGATTTGAAGGCAGGAAAGTCGACATCCGCGTCTCAACAGTCCCAACACTCTACGGCGAGTCCGTTGTCATGCGTATCTTAGATAAAAGCACGATGCCACTAGACCTTGTTTCACTTGGCATGACGCTTGAAATGCAAGATCAAATGGACATGCTCATCGAAAAGCCACACGGGCTTGTACTCGTAACTGGCCCAACAGGCTCGGGTAAAACAACATCTTTATACGCAGCACTGAATAAACTTTACGATCCCCGCAAGAAAATAATAACCATTGAAGATCCGGTTGAATACGAGTTAAACGGTATCAACCAAATCCCCGTGAACCCAAAGCGAGGTCTCACATTTGCAAGTGGACTTCGATCGATCTTACGGCAAGACCCCGACATCATTTTCGTTGGTGAAATTCGAGACGGAGAAACTGCTGACATAGCAATCCGCTCCGCGCTCACTGGTCACCTTATTTTCTCAACCATTCATACAAATGACGCAGTGAGTTCCATTGGTCGACTCATTGATATGGGTGTTGAGCCCTACCTTGTTGCTTCCGTCCTAGAAGGCGTTTTAGCACAGCGACTTGGAAGACGTATTTGCGAAGATTGCAAAGAACGCGTACCGCTTTCTGAAGACTTATCCCACAGACTCACGGCAGACGAGTTGCCAAAATTCAGTGCGGGCATGTGGATCGGTAAAGGGTGCGACAAATGCAATAACTCCGGATTTAAGGGACGAGTCGGATTCTTTGAACTCGTTGTCGTAAACGGTCCACTACGCAGCGCAGTGTCTGACAACAGAGCAGCAGCCGATCTCGCGTCCATTCTCCCCTCTAACCATACCACGATGCGGCGAGATGCCATGCGTAAAGCAATCTCAGGTGTCACAACTATCGGAGAGGTTTTGCGCGCAACGCAAGATACAGATAACGACTTCTAATTTTTTACTATGCCCGATTTTCAATTCCAATCCGTTACAACAAGTGGTGAGGCTCGGTCAGGAGTCCTCAAGGGAAGAGATCGTGCAGACGTAGTGCAGCAATTAAGTTCACGGGGCGAAACAGCAACGAAAGTTCACAAAGTAAAAGCCGGAAGTAAAATTGCTCGTTCATCAGCAACTAAAAACCGACGGATGAGCAAAGTTGAAATGTCAACGATGATTCGCGAACTTGCAACAGCGCAAGAGGCTGGCTTGCCACTTATGCAAGCGTTGCGGACTATACGCCGCCAAGCACCTCCTTCTTCTGCAATGATCCTTGATCACTTTATTCATTGCGTTGAAGCAGGCGACCCTTTGTATAAGGCAGCAGCCGAATGGGGTGATCCATTTGATGATCTCATCATCGGCATGCTCCGCGCGTCTGACGCCTCTGGAAAAATGAGTACTATTTTGCACCAACTTTCAGATCTTCTAGATAGGTCAATAGAATTAAAACGTGAACTCCTTGGCGCGATCATGTATCCCGCAATCGTTGCAGGTCTCATTGGTGTTAGCGGTATTGTTCTTGTAACTGTTCTTGTCCCGCGACTTATTGAACCCCTTGCAGGACAAATGATATTGCCATGGCCAACGGTTGTTGTCATGGGATTTGCTGGATTTATATTGAACTGGTGGTTATGGATTATCGTGGGCGTCTTTGCTCTTGTGATTGCATGGAAGAGTTGGGTTTCAGTCCCCGAAAATAGATTCAAATACGACTTTATCAAACTCCGCACACCTCTCCTTGGCAAACTCCTCAGGGACGTTGCGGTTGCAAGGTTCACTCGTACCCTCGGCACATTGACCGCAGCGGGGTTACCCATTCTTGATGCACTCAAAATTACAAGAGATACCCTAGGGAACGTTGCACTTGCAAACGCTGTTGATGCTGTCCAAGATCAAGTAAGTAGCGGTAAGCCGCTTGCCGATCCATTAGAAAAATCTGGTCTTTTCCCCCCTCTTCTCGTCCAAGTTGTGAACTTAGGCGAGCGTTCTGGCAAACTTGAAGAAATGCTGCTCCACTCGGCTACAGCCTTTGATCGCCAAGTAAATGCTTCATTAAAAATCTTCACAAAAGCTCTGCCGCCGATATTATTAATTGTAATGGCTGCATTGGCATGTTTTGTGCTTTCTGCCATTTTGTTACCTCTGCTAGAATTGCAATCGCTCATACGTTAACTGCGTTATAGGAAATACTATGTCACAATACAATAAACTCAGCCGAAACAGTCGCCATGGTTTTACACTCATTGAAATCATCGTCGTTGTCATGATTATTGCAGTCCTCGCAACACTCATCGCCCCGCGTTTGATGAGCCGTGTTGGTACTGCGAAACAAACAGCTGCAAAAGCAAAAGCAGCAACAATTGCAAAAACAATAAACCTCTATGTTCTTGACATGGGATTATCAAATCCAAGCGATGATTTTGATTTGGAAATTTTGCTGCTTTCTCCAGAAGATGGTGGCGGTCCACAAGGGCCTTACCTTGAACGCGCAGACGATATCGTTGACCCATGGGGCAACCCGTTTGAGCTCCTTGTTCCGGGAGAAGTAAATGCGAGTTTCGACGTCATCTGTTATGGGGAAGATGGCGAAGTGGGAGGAGAAGATGTCAACGCTGACATCACCCAGTAAAAATGCATTCTGATTTGCCTCAAAACCAAAAGGGATTTACACTTATTGAAATGATTGTTGTTGTCATTGTCATCGGCATCATGGCTGCAGCAATTATCCCTCGGCTT
>JACNLR010000069.1 GCA_014381385.1 Planctomycetota bacterium
GTTATAAGGGTTCGAATTCTAAAGTTCATTTCTGTCTCCAAGCAGTTGATAAAGGTTTTTCAATCCCTCAATATAGCCCAAAAGGGGTTGTAATAAAAGTTTATTCGCTAAAATAAGTGATACAGATTCATAAAAATAATGGAAAGGACAGTGAAATGGTGTTATGGGATAGTGTTACCCATATACAACTATGTAAAAATTTCCCTTTAGCGGCAACCGGTTACAAAACGCTAGAAATGAGTGAATCGAGCCGTTTGCTGGCTTGGGGTGCCTGTGCCATGTGAAGATGGGCATTTATTTCTGAGGTCATTTCCTTGGACAGACCTTGGGGCAGACCAGGGGTAAGACCTCTAGCACAAGCTGGAAGAAGTTCTGGATAACTGAGTTTTTCTGGGAGCCAAGGGAGGCAGCCTGCAAACAGCGCCTCAACAACTGCAATACCGAAAAATTCGTGTTCAGCAGTGGATAGGACCCAATCGGCCTTAGAAAGCCACTCCCAGTACTCCCCTTTCGATTCGACAAACCCCATATGATCAATGTAATCATGAAATTCTTCTTGGAACGTCAGTAAACTCTCAGGTACTTCATTGAATTGCTCTCCGAGAATAATCCATCGCAGATTATGTTTTTCGGTGTGCTCTCTGGCTAACTCAAGTAACCGTTTAGGCCCCTTGTCGTGTTCCCAACGGTGGGGCCAGACGATTCTTAACGCATCAGAGCGTCCGGTGTTATTTGAGTTATGTAAAACTCTCAAATCATTGGGCGGTGACGCAACGGGTACCCAAGCGACCGTTGCGTTCTTACGAATGCGTTGCCCAATGTTTTTTAGGGTGGTGTCCCAAGATTTTTGGAGCAACGACTCGATGCCATGGATGAAGGAGTCAAGATTCCATTTTGAGTTAAAGATTGCAAGGTCAGCTGAAAGAACACTTTGTAAGTTTGTAAATGCAAACGATACATCACGAGCATCGTGTGTTGGATATGCCACTTGGTTTTCGTGCATGTACAAAGCAATGGGGAGCGCTCGCCATTGCTTAGGTAACGCTGCACGCAAGGCGGCGACGTCAGTAAGGGATGTGCAAAAAATTGCATCTGGCGGAGCAATCCCCTGTTCAAGAACTTCGTCAACCATTTCTTGTGCGCTTATTGCCATTCGCCATTTCCAAGATTTCGGTGGTCTCGTGATCCAAGTCCAATCGTGCGTTGAATATGTCGTCAGCGTTTCTCTGAATTGTTTATGTGAACCGCCATCAAACGATTCAAATGCAAGGATGTTTGCCATCTGTACATGGTAAGATACTTTTATGCATGAAGATGTTATGGCCCCCCTCTGTTCTGTATTTCGCCGGTATTTGCGGTCGCAAGATTTAAAATACACACCCGAAAGAGCAGATATTTTAAACGCGATTATTGAGGAAGATGGGCTCTTTGAAGCGGAGACGCTCATGGATAGTATGCGCGTTGGTGGGTACAACGTTTCCAAAGCAACACTCTACAGAACGATAAAACTACTTCGTGAATCGGGCATTATTCAAGAAGTGTTAATAGATGGAAAGCAAGCTCACTACCAACTCATCTATGGGCGAAGTCCAATTGATGCGATCGTTTGCATGCGGACTGGCAAACGCATCGAGTTTTCATCCGATGATTTAATGCAATGGCGCGATGCGCTTTGTAAAGAGCATGGCTGGAAACCAGTCGGTCACCGCGTCGTTATTTATGCGTTATCGCCAGAATAGACGACCCGCGGGATTGATTCTTCTATTTCTCGGGAATGTAAATCAATATGGGAAATTTGTAGAAGAAGTGCACTTGCAGGGATTGCTTTTCGGATTCTGCTTGGCCATTCAACGGCGATGATCGCATCTGTGTCTTGAAGTAACTCATCCCAGCCGACTGAGGCAAGTTCATCTTCTCCAGAAAGCCGGTAAGCGTCGACGTGCACAAGCCGGTTTCCATTTGCAACGGCATACTCCTGCACAATGGAAAACGTCGGGCTGCTTACTTGCCGCGGATCACCACCAAGCCCTTCGCAGAGACCCCGAACGAAGCAAGTTTTACCGGCGCCCATCTCGCCCTCAAGTTGCACAATTGCGGGAGCAGTAAGCTTTTTTGCAAACGCAATTGCAAAATCATGTGTTTCTTGTTGGCTTTTTGTTACGGGCATTGATGGTTCCACCCACAAGTTGAGATTACTTCACCCGCAGTTGTCACGGCTTTGTTGCCACCCTCTTGGACGCTTCCTATCACGGTTGCAAGATGTGTCGGAGGAAGAGCCGCACTCGTGAAGAGCAATTCATAATCTTCGCCATCAGCTATAGCGCCTTGCACAGTTGCTCCTGTTCGCAGTGGAAGTAGTTGCGTGTCGATAACCATTTGTAACTCATTGCTCGCAAGGTGCGCAGCATCTTGTCCAAGACCATCGCTTATATCGATCATCGAATGAAGATTATCGCCTAGTACTTCTAAAAGTTCTTGGGCTTGCCCAATACGCGGCGTAAATGTAAGGTGATGCCCCGCGATGGAGTTCCCAAGTTCCCCAGTCACGCAAAGATAATCGCCGGCTTGTGCTCCGCGCCGAGTGATTGCGCCACATTCTGGGGGAGATGCAATCGCTGTGACAGTAAATAATGCTGGACCTTCGCTGCATGAAATATCGCCTCCAAAAATAGGACCGCCCCACTGCTCTGCTACTTTTGTAGCACCTAAAAAGAGGGCTTCGCACCATTGGTTGCTCGTTTTAGCGGGTACGCATGCTGTCATTAAACTACCTACGGGTATTGCAGCCATAGCAGCAATGTCGCTAAAGCAACGTGCGATTGCTTTACGTCCGATGATTTCAGGAGATACATCTTGCGTGACATGCCTGCCTACGATGAGTTGGTCTACAGCACAAAGAATACGTTCACTGCCGATTTGCATCTCGCCCATGTCATCGCCTGGGGCGATTGTAATTCCCGCATGCGTGGTAGTTGTATTGTAAATTGATTGCAGTAATTCGTGCTCGTTCATGGTGTGTTGTCCATGATAAGCGTTGCGTATTTATGGGTGGCACCTTGTTGCGATTGAATAATTTCTCTACCTCTTAATATAAGTGCGTTGCGTTTATCATCGTTGCTAAGCAAGAGTGCTATTTGTTCTGGCAACGCTTCTTTAGAACATTGCAATAACCCGCCATTATCTACAAGCAGTTGCACCATTTCTTTGAAGTCGTGCACATTTGGGCCGATGATGGTCGGCTTACCAAGGGCAACCGCTTGTGCTGGGTCGGAACCATGCAATGGCGAAAAACTTCGTCCGATGATGACGATGTCAGCAAGCCCATACGCTTTATCAAGTTCACCAATGGTATCGAGTAGAAATGTATTCGTTTCATAACGTTTTGTTGATGTACGCCTATTGCATGGCGAAAGGGTTCGCTCTGCCTCGTCAAACCACTCTGGTCTTCTTGGGGCGCACAAAAGTTGTGCATTTTTGGGTAAGGCTTCTAGAAGCAATACATGTTCTTCAGGTGTAGTTGAGCCTGCAACAATCAGTGGCTTTGTATTGTCAATTTGCAAATCAGTCGCAAGTTCGTCTGCACCGTCAACTGTATCTGCAACAATTGCATTATCCCATTTCATTGTGCCAAGTACTTGAACGTTTTCTCCACCGAGTTCAGTAACGCGCGTGGCGTATTCTTCGCTTTGCATGCCAATGGCAGTCAGCCGCGAAAATGTTTTTCGCAAAATGCATTTTGCAATTTTATATCTCTTGTAACTTCTTTCTGAGAGCCTCCCATTAATCACAACTATTGGAATATTCTTTTTTGCACTGATGCCGATGAGATTTGGCCAGACTTCAAGTTCCACGAGCCCGATGACTGTTGGCTTGACTCTGTTTAGAAATTTCTTAACAGCAAAGCCAAAATCAAAAGGAAAGCGAGTGACGGTATGGTCTTCTTCGTA
>JACNLR010000208.1 GCA_014381385.1 Planctomycetota bacterium
TATTCGCCTCGAATACGGCTCTTCACCTAAATGGCAAATGAGGTCAGCAAGTGCATTTTCCGGTGTCGTCTGAATAATATCCGCAGCAGTTGTGCTAGATTCAGGATTCAGGCGCATATCCAGAGGGCCATCACCCATAAAACTTAGACCGCGCGACATATCATCCATTTGGTTTGAAGCAAAACCTAAATCTGCGAGCACGCAATCTGCCCTGAGTTTAAGATCTTTCAAAATAGTTGCAGCTGTTGCAAAATTCGCATGGACGGGGTGAACGTGCACGCCGGTAGAAACAAGGCGTTGTGTGGCGAATCTAAGATTATCCTTGTCTACATCGAAGAGTACGACACTCGAGCCCTCGCCAGCTTGCATTGCAAGGGCAATTGCGTGACCTCCTCGACCTGCGGTGAGGTCAACTATGACGTTACCCTTTTGAGGTTGAAGTACTGTCAATACTTCTTTTGGAAGAACTGGAATGTGCCCTGTGTCTTCCATGAATTAAAGACCAAGGAGCAAACGTTCGGGGTCTTCAATACAACTTTTAACATGGACAAGGAAACGAACTGCGCCTTCTCCATCTACGAGCCGGTGATCGTAGCTCAAGGCAAGGTACATCATTGGGCGCAAAACAATTTGTCCAGGATTTGCTGCATCTTCAACAGCTCGGTTTTGAATTCGATGTAAGCCAAGAATGCCGCTTTGTGGTGGATTCAAAATCGGTGTCGACATCATAGAACCGTAGACCCCTCCATTACTAATGGTGAACGTGCCACCCGTCATATCTTCTATGGTGAGATTGCTCTCTCTGGCTTTGGTAGCGAGTTCCATGATGTTCAATTCAACTTCTGCAAACGACAATCGATCAGCATTGCGAATCACGGGAACGACAAGTCCGCGGTCGGTGCCAACGGCAATGGACATGTCAACATAGTCGTGGTACTCAACATCACCTTCAACAAGAGAAGCGTTTACTGCAGGCCAAGCCCTCAGTGCGGATACACATGCCTTCGTAAAGAATGACATGAACCCAAGATTGACTCCGTATCTGTCGTTGAATTCTTCTTTGTGTAATTTGCGGAGAGCGATTACCTTGCTCATATCGGCTTCATTAAAAGTCGTAAGCATAGCGGCGTTGTGTTGAGCTTCGACAAGTCGTTCTGCAATTTTACGTCTCAACGTAGACATTTTTTCACGGCGTATACCCCGATGATTCGAAGCAGGCTGTTCTACAAGTGGGGCAGGAACATCAGGTTCCAATGGATCATCTGCTTGCAGAACATCGGACTTCGTAATTCGACCCGATGGTCCAGACCCCTCGATGGAATCAAGAGACACGCCTAAGTCTGTTGCAACTTTCTGTGCAAGCGAAGTCGCTTTACGTGTTTGGTTTGCACTTGCTATCGTTTCGCTTTTGACTTCTTCTTCTGCACTTGTTTCGCTGTCGATTTCTTCAGGCTTTTGCGCATTGTTGTCAATCGAACCAATTGTGTCACCAATCGAGCAATCCTCTCCGGTTTCTTTTTCGATATGAACGATTCCAGAAACAGGCGATGGTAGTTCTTGTGTTACTTTATCTGACTCAACCTCAACAAGTGGCATGTCGCGTTCAATCCATTGTCCCTCAGTTACAAGCCACTGCCCGAGTACAACTTCGTTGATGGATTCGCCAAGTGATGGAATGGTAATCGGTGTAGTCATTTTTTCTCTTAGGATAAGCCAATAGCTTCAACTAGGATACGGTGTTGTTCGATAGTGTGCATTTTATTTGATGCAACAGCTGGTGAAGCACACGGTCTACGGCTTACTCGAGTGAGTGGGATATCGAGTAAGTCACGGAACGCAGCATCAATGTAGTGCCAAGCGCCCATGTTTTCTGGTTCTTCCTGTACAAACATAAATTCTGCATTGGCATATCGATTAATTATTGCCTCTATTTCCGTTTGTGGAAACGGGTATAACTCTTCGATTCGAACAATCGCTATGGAGTCTTCTGCACCATTTTTTTTGCGGTAGTCATGTAAATCGTAATAGAGCTTGCCGGTACAAAAGATAACTCGATGTATCTTTAACGGTGCGCTGTGTTGCTCGTCAATCGTAGTTAAAAAACCACCATGCGTTAATTCTGCAACGCTTGATACAGCCCCATGGTGGCGTAGCAAACTCTTCGGTGACATGACAACAAGTGGTTTTCTGAAATCCCATTTAATTTGTCGCCGGAGTGCATGGAAAATTTGCGCTGGAGTCGTAGGGTTAATAACGCTCATATTGTCATTGGCGCAAAGTGCAAGAAACCGTTCAAGTCGTGCAGAAGAGTGCTCTGGTCCTTGTCCCTCGTATCCATGTGGTAGTAGCATGACGATACCCGATGCTCGTTTCCACTTCACTTCTGCTGAAGCAATGAATTGATCGATAATAACTTGTGCTCCATTTACAAAATCACCAAATTGCGCTTCCCAAACAATGAGCATTTTGGGATCTCCTAGAGAATATCCATACTCAAAACCAAGACATGCGCTTTCGGTAAGTGGGCTGTTGTGTACACACATAGCTGCTTGGGTAGTACTGATGTTGTTGAGCGCCATATGCGGTTGGCCATTTGCATTGTCGAACATAACAACGTGCCGATGGCTGAAGGTGCCTCGTTCCACGTCTTGCCCCGTTAGTCGTACTGGGCTTCCTTCTTCAAGCAACGTGCCATACGCCAAAAGTTCGCCCAGACCCCAGTCTAAAGGAATGTCATTTTCAATTGCACTGCCACGCATTTCGGTGATTTTCTTAAGTTTCGGATGGATTGTAAAACCATCTGGCGTTTCGCCAAGAGCGTGTGCAACCTTCTGAAGAGTTTCGGTTGAGACTGTTGTGTCAACAATCCGCTGCTGCGCATTTGCGTGGAACCCAGCCCATGCAGAGGATTTCTCAAACGGAGGTATGTTCGGAGAAACAGGTGTTTCGAGGGAGCGCTGTTGAGATTCATCAAGTTTGTTGCGAACCTGATCAATCATTGCACTTCGTGTTGAGGAATCGATGACATTTTGGGAAATCAATGCATCGCCGTATTTCGCAGTAACAGTTTTCATGTTTGAGACAACGTCGTACATCATTGGCTGTGTATATGCAGGTTCGTCTGATTCATTATGTCCATGTTTTCTGTAACACCAAACATCGATGATGACATCGTTATGGAACTTTTGTCTGTATTCAACTGCCATTTGCACTACATGGACACACGCCTCAGGATCATCGCCGTTAACATGAAAAATTGGTGCTCCAACCATTTTTGCAATGTCTGTGCAATACCTTCCACTGTAGCTGTCGTGGGGATTTGTTGTAAAACCAATTTGGTTATTGATGACAAAGTGAATTGTTCCACCGACGGTATACCCTTCAAGGTGCGCCATATTAAACATTTCAGCAACAATTCCTTGCCCTGGAAAACTAGCATCGCCATGGATAAGAAGTGGAATGCAGAGAAGGCGATTTTTTTCGTGTTGTACACGTTGTTGTGCTCTTGCTTTGCCAAGGACAATGGAGTGCCCAAACTCAAGATGAGACGGGTTGGACGCGAGTGTTACACGTACGGGTTTATTCGTTGCAGTTTCAATATCTGCGCTGTACCCGAGGTGGTATTTTACGTCACCACCACCTTCGGCGTATGCTTCAACCCAGTTTTCTTCAAACTCGGTAAAGAGTTGGTCGTACGTTTTGTTAAGGATATTTACAAGCACGTTTATTCGTCCTCGATGTGCCATCCCGATTGTTACAACCTTAACTCCATTGTTTCCTGCGTGTTCTATAAGTTCACTCATCATAGGAATGATGGACTCGCTACCCTCTAAACTGAACCGTTTTTTCCCAATGTATCGAGTTGCGCAAAAGTGCTCTAGAGTTGTCGCTTCTATGAGTTTGTGAAAAATACGCTTTTTTGTACTTGCTGGAAAGTCAG
>JACNLR010000176.1 GCA_014381385.1 Planctomycetota bacterium
GCAATTTTTGCTATTCATGGACCCGGAGATGAATGGATTGTTCCCGAGCCGGACTTTGGGATTTATCCAGCTCTTGCCCGTATCGCTGAGGCTATGGCTGTTTTGTGTGACACGTACTCCGATGTCCTCAAGACTGCGCAGCGTAGTGTACCGTGTATTACGGAACGAACAAAAGCTGTTTTGCTTAATTCTCCAGCGAACCCAACTGGCGTTGTGCTTACTGCTCAAGAAGTTGCAGACATAGCAACACTCTGCAGAGATCGCGGTCTTCTACTCATTACGGATGAAATTTACGATGAGTTTGTATTCCCTCCAACACAACATGCGAGCCCAGCATCTACAAGCGACGATGTTCTTGTTATTCGCGGGTATGGAAAAACCTATGGTTGTACAGGATGGCGAATGGGATACGCAGCAGGACCAAAAGCTCTCATTGATAGCATGATCAAGTTGAAGCAACAAACTTTTGTTTGCGCGCCTTCGGTGTTGCAGCACGCTCTTGTTGGGGCGTATGACATCGACCTTGCGCCGTTGGTTGCGCAATTTAAGGCTCGCAGGGATATGGTTGTCTCTATCCTTGGTGAGGTTACGGAACTCGTTCTGCCCGAAGGTGCCTTTTATGCATTTCCCAAAATCCCTTCTAGGCATTCCATGTCTGGTATGGAGTTTGTCGCCAAAGCAGTTGAACAGGATATCCTAGTTATCCAAGGTGACGTCTTTTCGAGGCACGACACCCACTTTAGAATCAGCTTTGCTGTGCCTGAAGAGAAACTCGAGCACGGCCTAAAAAAACTCCGGTCCCTCCTAGCCTAACTTTAAAAAATATTATCTCCTCTGAGACTTTTTTTAGCCTAAAAATCGCCTCTGAGACTTTTTAGAGCTTAATAAACCACTTTTTTACAATTTGTAAAAAAAAGTCTCAGAGGAGAAATTGTGGGTAAAAAAAGGCCCCGTCGGTGAGCATAAAGCGTCACCGACGAGGCGGAGGGGAGAAAGATGCTCTTATCCTCGGCCTATTCGCGTTTTCACCATGAATGAAAGTTAATTTAGGGTAAATGAGGCTTTAAAAGCAGCGATTTGAACCGCTGAACCGTATTTTTGCGCGATGAGCGAAGAGCCATTGCTTCCAATTCGTTCGCAAATTCTCTTGTCGTCAAGAAGCAGAGAAAGAGAACTATCCCAAGAACCATTGGAGATTATTGCTGTTTCTTCGTCGATGAGCATATCGAAACCTTGAATCTGGGTAGCAAGAGTCGGAACTTCACTAAGCATTGCATCAAGGAGTACAGTTCTGACTTCCATTGTTACAGAAGGGAGAACGAGAAGATCTGCTTGCACGACGAGAGCGCGAAGGGCACCTACATCATGTAAACAAGTTACTCGGTCGTGCATTGAGAGTGTAGTTATTTGCTTCCAAAGCCGTTGTTGGTGCTTGCCAGTCATCTCAATAAAGAGATGAACATTGGACTTGGCTGCAAGTAACGCAAGAATCTCAGCACTATTTTTATAATCATTCGCAGCATCGAGCAAGACTATGCATTTCTTTGAAACTCTATCAGTGGCATGTATCGTATGGTGGTTCGTTACGCCAAGTGGAATGAGAGCAGTGCGTTCTGGGCCTACTCTTCTCGCAATTTCCTGTTCGATTGAGGGGGTTGGAGCAAACCAACGCCAAATTCTACTTTTTCTTTTCACTTTCTTCGCAGCTTTCATGGAAAGCACTTCGCACAATACATTGATTTCTAACACTTTTTCAATGTCTAGCGCAAGCTGCATTGCGTCTTTACCAAATCCAAACACCATTTCAACATTTTGCTTCAAAAATAACTCGACTACTTCGTCGCGGCGTTTCTTTCTGAGCATTCTTGGTACAGGCATTGAAACTTCAATTTGATTTGCAAAAGAAACAGCAGTGCCAAACTTCGGCGTTTGCTCCATTTGGCACTCTGGCACAACGCGAATGACTTGGATGCCTTCATCAAGAAGACCAACCGTAAGTCGATTTAGCATCGCACATTCTTGTGCTAGCCTATCTTTTGAAATAATCATTGCGACAATCATTACTCAGCAAGCCTTGGAGTTTTAAGTGACTCTAGTGAGAATGCCATTTCTGTAGGTATCGGAGTTGGTCGCCTTGTTTCTAGGTCAACTAGGACCCATAGGGTTTTGCACTGGCAAACAATACGTGGAGTAGTGCCAAGTGAATGAATTTGAGCTGTGCGCCATGATTTCACTCGTCTTACATCGTCTACCCAAGTCGTGAGTAATAAATCATCTTGAGAAGTTGCTTCTGCCCGATAATCTATTTCGTGCCTTCCGACAAACCACATTACGCCTTCGCTGAGCAAGGCATTTCGAGTCCAACCAAGACTGTCGCAATGGAGTTGCGCCGCTTTGTCTATCCACTTTAGATACTCAATATTATTAACGTGATCAACTTCGGTACTCGTTTGATGAGCGAGGACTTCAATATCGCATTGAAAGGGAGAAGGGTGTGCAACACCATGAATGGCTAGGACAGATTGCGTTGGTTTTATTTGTAGTTCAGCCATTTTGTGTTGGTTGCAAACTTTGTAAATATTCCCAAGTATAAATTCCTGCAGAATGTCCATCTGAAAAAACAAATCGCACTGCATAATTCCCAACGAGTTCGATTTCTTCAATAGTGAGGGGGCCACTACCTGTTGGGGGCAAAATTGCAAGAGGGTTATTTTCTTGTTCTTCTTTCGCAGCTTTTGTATCAGCAGAGGGCGACATTCTCCGTAAAAACGCGACTGGGTAAAAAACGGTCGTAGAATCATTCCAATCCACCCGTAATCCACGACTACGTTCAAGATCAAGATGTTTTGGTGTAACAGCGATAACGCGGATTCTACTATGATGCAGACAATGACAAGCATAAATCACCCTGCAGATCGATTATGCAAAGCAATTGACACCGCTGGGGCACCTCTTTGCGTGGGTCTTGATCCCGTACAAGAAAAAATGCCACAGGAATTACAACAATTTGAGGCGCTAGAATCGTTTCAATTTTTTTGCACGGGCGTTATAGACGCTGTTGCTGGCGTTGCTGCAGCGGTTAAATTTCAATCGGCTTGTTTTGAGCGGTTAGGTGCCCAAGGTGTTGCATTGCTCGGTGATTTACGCCAACACGCAAGTGATGAAGGATTACAAATTATCCTCGATGCAAAGCGTGGTGACATCGGCATTAGTGCTGCTCACTATGCGGATGCTGCGACAGTAGATGGACCTTGTGACTGGATCACAGTTAACCCGTACCTTGGAATAGATGGCATTGAGCCGTTTCTTGATGCCGGTCTTGGTGTATTTTCCCTAGCAAGAACTTCAAACCCAAGTGGAAATCCAATTCAAGCACAACAATTGCAAGACGGAAGAACTGTAGCAGAGTCCATAGCTGATGTACTCGCAACTTGCGGCCAAAAGTATCAAGGGCAAAGTGGGTGGAGCAGTTTGGGCGCAGTTGTCGGTGCGACAAAAGCAGAAGAAGCAAGTGCCCTACGTAATCGCATGCCACACCAAATCTTTTTAATGCCGGGTATTGGCGCACAAGGCGCAAGTCCGCAAGACGTTGCTTGTTGCTTAGGAGAGGGTCACGGAGCGCTCGTGACGGCGAGCCGTAGTGTTATTTATCCAGTTCCCAAAATTGATTGGCAAAGTGACATCGCAGAAGCTGCAAAAACTTTAGCGAGCGAACTGCAAAGCGCAATGACATGAATAAACCTGCTGTCTTTATTATTGCCTTTTGCCTCGCCATTCTTTTTGGAGTGCCGCTATTCTTTCAAGGCGATTTTGCAAATGCACCAACAGATGCAGCACAAGTAATTATTGTTACGCCGCATAACGAACAGATACGGCACGAATTCGGGATGGGCTTCGCAAAGTGGCACAATGAGACATATGATGAACCTGCA
>JACNLR010000061.1 GCA_014381385.1 Planctomycetota bacterium
AGCGATGAGGTGCTGTCCTTTCCGATTACGATGATACTATGTGCAGAGAGTGACGGCGTCACTTCATATCTTATGGCACGAAAACTACGAAGAAAAATTGGAGAAATCCTCGTTGAGGATGGGCACATCACGAAAGTGCAGCTCAAAGACGCTCTAGAGGCTTCATCAGGTACAACGAAAAAAGTTGGCGATGTTCTCATTGAGCAGGGTGCGTGTACGGAGAATCTAGTTGTTAAAGCGCTCGCAGAACAGTTCGGTATGGACTATATGGCGCTTGATGGTTCAGGCGGGGAACAAACCCCAGATATGAGCCTTATACCAAAAGACATCATTCAAAAACACTCGATTGTTCCACTGGGTAAACAGGGTGACAAATTGCAACTCATAATTCACGACCCGTTGAATCTTGAGTTGCTTGACTTGCTTCGTTTTCGATTGAACTGCGAACTGGTGCCTATACTTTCAACCAAGGCTTCAATCGAAGCGTTTATCGCTAAGGCATCCGGTAAAGACTCTTCAATCATTGCGGATTCTTCCTTGATCACAGATTCAGTCGATGTCTCTATCGATAGCTCGATTGATGCGTCTATTGATGTTGATGATGATCAAGCACCAATAGTCAAACTCGTTGCCCGTTTCATTTCAGAAGCAGTTCGTAACCGTACATCGGATATACATATCGAACCAATGGAGGATAGGGTTATCCTGCGGTACCGTATCGATGGCGTTTGTCACATTCGCGACAATTTGCCAAAGCGTATGCAGTCCTCGATTATCGCTCGATTGAAATTGATGGCTGGTGTGAATATTGCGGAAAAAAGAATTCCGCAAGACGGCCGAATCAAGATGGGCGTTGACGGAGATCAAATAGATTTTCGAGTCAGTATTTGTCCAGCGTACCACGGCGAATCCATCGTACTTCGTATTTTGCGCCCTGACTCTGTTCGAATCGGTTTGCGAAATATCGGTTTAGAACAGGAAAACTTTGACGCATTTAATAAACTCATCCGTCGACCAAACGGGATTCTTCTCGTGACCGGACCAACAGGTTCTGGTAAAACGACAACGCTCTATTCTGCGTTGGATGTTCTTAACAGGCCCGACCGTAAAATCATTACTGCGGAAGATCCTATTGAGTATAGTTTTGCTGGAATTAACCAGTGCCAAGTTCGCGATGCTATCGGGTTGACATTTTCTTCGATTTTGCGTGCAATGTTGCGACAAGCACCAAATATTATTCTCGTCGGCGAAATACGTGACCGAGAAGTTGCAGACATTGCAATTCAAGCAGCGCTAACAGGCCACTTGGTATTTTCGACATTGCACACAAACGATGCACCTTCTGCAATAACACGCCTCATTGACATGGGTGTTAAGCCATACCTTGTTGCCAGTTCTATTCAGGCAATAATGGCGCAACGATTAATTCGTGTACTTTGTCCTGATTGCAAACAGAAGGATGACAGCCCAGATCCGAGATACTTAAAAATAGTCGATATATCTGAAAGAGAGGTTGCACTTGGCGGAATATACAAACCAGTTGGTTGTACAAATTGCGGTGGTGTAGGGTACAGGGGTCGAAAAGCGATATTTGAAATGCTCGTTATGAACGCTGAAGTCCGCGAACTTGCTTTTAATCGTGCACCACTTGGTCAAATTCGACAAGCAGGCATTCGTGCAGGAATGAAAACGCTTGTAGAAGACGGGAAAATTAAAATTTTAAACGGCGAAACAACTCCCGAAGAAATCTCCAGATTTGCGCAAGCAGAAGCGCTTCTTGATGGTAACCTTGATATTTAACTTTAGTACTAAGCGAATTATTTATGTCCACTATTCAAATTGACAGACTACTCGATACCGTTGTACGGACAGGCGCATCTGACCTTCACTTAACTGTTGGGCGAAAACCAACATTGCGACTCCATGGTGGATTGAAGAATCTTGATACGAAAGTACTTGATGGCGATGACTGCGTAGCACTTATGAAGCAGATAACACCTGAGAAAGCCCAGCAAGAGTTGCAAGAAGAAGGCAGTTGTGACTTTGGTTTTGCTTTTGGAACTGAAGCTCGTTTTCGTGTTGCAATCTTTCGACAGCGTGGCGATTTAACGCTCGTTCTCCGACTTATTCCAAATGAGTTATTGACGTTTGAACAGATTGGCTTGCCTACAATTCTAAAGGAGTTGATACGCAGGCCTCGGGGATTATTCATTGTGACAGGACCAACGGGTTCTGGTAAAACAACGTCACTCGCAACAATGATTGACTATATCAATACTAATCTTGAGCGTCATATTGTGACTGCGGAAGACCCTATTGAATACTATCACTACCATAAAAAATCAATTATCAATCAGCGTGAAGTTGGTAACGATGTCCCAAGTTTTTCTGAAGCACTTCGACGTGTCTTGCGTGCTGACCCAGACGTTATTCTTGTTGGTGAAATGCGTGACCTTGAAACAATTGAAGCAGCGATTCAAGCAGCTGAAACGGGTCACCTTGTTTTTGCAACATTGCATACGACAGGGGCATCTGGAACAATTAACCGGATTATCGATGCTTTTCCAACGAATCAACAAGAGCAGGTCAGGGTGCAGTTGTCTACTGCTTTAATTTCCGTGCTCTCCCAAGTTCTCCTGCGAAGGGTCGACAAAGCAGGACGCGTGGCTGCCTACGAGTTTCTTGTTGTAACCCCAGCTGTTGCGAACTTGATTCGCGAAAATAAAACATTCCGAATTGATTCGGCTATTCAAACAGGACGGAAATTTGGCATGCAGTTGCTCGATGACCACCTCTGGTCGCTGTACGATCGGGGAATGATCGCAGCAGAGGACATGATTGATAAGGGTCGTGATCCCAATTCGCTGACACAAAAAGTCCACGGAGCAGGCGGAAAAGTGGGTAGAGTCGAGTTGGACGCTCCTGGTGCGCAAGTCCCAGCATCGGATACTGATGCCTAGAGGGTTAAAAAAATCTCTCAACACCCTTGAAATCTTCGCTGATAAGACTAATAATCTAGGTGGCGAATAAAATAATCACCATTAAAATGCTTGTCAGCCTGTTTGTGCCTGTAAATCATATCTAAGATACAGATCAGCCTTTAGCTGGAGTATACATCCTATGGCAAAATCCACCTCTTCTAAAAGAACGAAAACTCCTGACCCATCGCAATTAAAGGGACGTCGGTTTGGTCGAGTCTTGACTAAACTCGGCAAAGTTTCAAGGGAACAAGTGCATGAAGCACTCGCGGTGCAAAAAATTGCAAGAAAGAAGGGGGACCGCAAAAAAATCGGTGCATTTATGGTCGAGATGGGCATCATCGAAGAGACAGATGTCATGCGAGCACTTTCAGGTCAAGCCGGCTTTGCGTATAAGGATTTAGATATTGACGCTATTCCAGAGGATGCCTTCAAAGTTCTTCCGGTTGAGAGTGCAACCACGTACCAAATTGCGCCAGTTGATTACGATCTTTCAACCAAAGTTTTAACGATTGCACTTAAGACTCCCGACAACTACCGAGCAGTCGATGACCTTAGGTTATTGATGGGATTTAAAGTACAAGCAATTGTCGCTCCACCCGATCAAATTGATGCAGTTATTAGCAAACTATATTCTTCTGGTGGGACATCGATGTCGGATATGGTTGCGGACCTTGATGAGAGCGATATAGGCGGCTTTGTAGGAACAGATGAGGCCGACTTATCTAAACTTGCTTCCGCAGCATCAGACAACAAAATTGTAAGGCTGATTAACCTTGTGCTCCTTCAAGCAATTAAGGATAAAGCGTCGGACATTCATTTTGAACCGTTTGAAGAAGAATTCAAAATGCGGTATAGAATCGATGGTGTTCTCTATGAGATGGTTCCACCGCCAATGCACCTCGCACTTCCAATCGTTTCGCGGATTAAGATTAT
>JACNLR010000210.1 GCA_014381385.1 Planctomycetota bacterium
GGCCCCCTTGGCACTGGTGGAGAATTCGGTATGGGTATCAGCAGCCCAGAGATAGCAGAACAAAACAGAGTCCTTGAATCCTTTGCTAGCCGCAATGGGTTACAACGGATGTTACGTAATCCAAATTTAGATACAAAGACGCTTGTGGCTGCTTATGGTAGTGATCATGAGATCACCCAAGCTATTACTTATGGTGCACGTCGTATTGGAACATCCATCGCAAATGTTATTACCTTACTTTCACTCGACAAGGTTGTACTGGGTGGTGGACTTGTTGAAGCACTCGGAAGTCCGTACGTAGACAGCATTCGACATCAATTTACTGCAGATGTATTTCCCGCACACTGCCAACAATGCGTGTTCGCAATTACAGAACTTGGCCCCGACGCAGGCTTGCTCGGAGCTGCCGCGCTCGCCTCGTAACACTCCACCATATTTCTAAACCACTTTTTTACCTCTGAGACTTTTATTAGCCCAATAATCGCCTCTGAGACTTTTTCTAAACGTTAAACGCCGATTATTTTAAAATTGAAATAAAAGTCTCAGAGGTAAAACATAGATTAAATTATTGCATGAAAAAGGGCTCTTGCCGGCCAAGAGCCCTAATCGTTTGGGAAACTGAAGATTAACCAAGCAACAGGACGTGGAAGCGTTTGTCTGTTGCACAACCTCTTTCTCAGGTAAAGGTTATGTTCCCTTACATTTCTCAGTACCAACTAAGTACCGATCCTAACATGCCGAATTCATACGGCTTGCCCGTCCCTTGACACACCTTTTGAATTCGGCTAAATCACAAAATTCATTCTCATGAATACTATGATTGATCCCTCGCCCCTCTGGGCAAACAATCAGTGTGTTATATATCCGGCTAACGGACATTAGTAATTTGCCTTAAATAGAACGATTTGTCAAGTTTTTTTTGCACTTTTTAATAAATAATACAGATTTATATTTTTTTTTAATTGCAAATGTCATGTATAGCCCTTATTAGGCACGTTAGATGCGACTTATTCGAATAGAGCTGTGCGCTCACTCGTACCATTCCACGTCCGTATAACTCGAATATCGGGACTTCAATTTGGTATTCTTCGTAGAGCCTATTTCGAAAAGCAAGGCAATCTTCAAACGTATTTGGGCAACCACTTGGCAAAGGGACAGTCGCCATCGAGCCAACCATTGAACCACATTGAGGAGTAAGTGGTTCGACATTCCACGCTTCGACGAGTTGTGTTTGCATCCAAAGAGCAAGTGTATTGTTCTGTTTTTGAATACTTTTCCAACCGATCGAATCGCCCCATCTGACAGCCTCAGCGGAAGTAATCCAAGCAGTTACATCCTTGGTTCCTTGCCAATCGAACTCGCGAGTTAGACCCTGTCCATAGAAATGGCTGACTACCAGAGGATGCGTACTGGCACGTTTCGAAATCGAAGCCCAAACAAACCCAGCTCCAATTGGTGCGCAAACCCATTTATGTAAATTTCCGACATACCAATCAGCGCCAACTGCATCTATGTTCAACTCAAGCATGCCTGGGGCATGCGCTCCATCAACAACAAGCAAGACACCATTTTCCCTGCAAAATCGTGCTATTTTATGCACGGGAAAGATAACCGAAGAGGCAGACGAAACATGATCAATAACTAGCAATTTGGTGGAGGAAGTAACAGAATCAACAACAGTGCAATATACATCTTCCGTTGTATTGACAGGAAGATCTATGTGTACTTCTCTATAGGAGCACTTTGCATCTTCCGCAGACCTCGTAAGGAGTTGTCGAACACCGTTGTACACAAGTGAAGTTGTAAGAATTTCATCACTTGGTTCAAATTGAATCGAATTCACTACACAACCAATGCCAGTTGTCGCATTATCTACGAAACCAAATCCTTCAGAATCGGCGCCAAGAAAAGCAGACACGACTTTCCTCGCATTCTCAAGATTACCTTGTTGCCTGTCAAGAAAATCTACTGGGTCACGTTCTAGTTCCCGCTTCAATTCGAGTTGAAATTCAAACACTGATCTCACACGAGCGCCAAAACTGCCATGATTCAAGTACGTAATTGTTGGATCAAGCATCCAAGATTCTGTTTCTATAGAAAAAATATCTGCACTCACGTACGTAGAATAACGATTCTAAAAGAATTTGACATTATGGTTATGTTTGCCTAACATATACCGTACATCCTGTCGATAGGATACTTGAAGACTGGAGAAACAAGCATGGAATTACCACTCGTACAACTCGGACCAAACATTGAATACGGCACAACATACTTTGCTGAAGGCAACAGAATTATTGCAGTTGCTGGAGGAAGCCCAACAACACCGCCACCAAACTATCGCAGTGCCGAAACCAAGACCCTGCTCGACAGACTGTTTCGAATTGACCGGGCATTCTTCTCACCCGCCGCCAAAGCAAGCGATGTACTTTCGCACGCAACAGGGCAGGAAACACCAAAACGAAAACCACGGCGAAGTAAAATTGCCTCTTTACTTACACAAATATATGACAAAGCAGAGAACGTTCTTTGCAAAGTGAACCAACTCACGCTCTTTGGACGCCTTACCCATTTAGAAAAGGATCATGACGATGAACCTCACACCAAAGCAACTCGAAGTACTCGAACTCATACGACAATGCCAAAACGAGCACGGTTACTCACCGACAATGCAAGAATTAGCACAGAATATCGGCGTAAGCAAAGTAACAGTCTTCGAACGAGTAGAAGCCTTAATACGCAAAGGAGCGCTTACGAGAGAAGCGAACAGAGCACGCTCTTTATCGATTGCTGAAGAATTATCTGAAAAATATGCAAGAGAAGAAAGCGCGGCGATGCGTTTTCCCTTGGTGGGACGCATTGCTGCGGGGATGCCTATTGAAAAATGCGCTGACAACGACTCACTAGATTTAACAAACTTGTTTGGACCACGCGTTGGCCAACGAGGCGAAACTTTTGCCCTCCTCGTAGAGGGCGAGTCCATGAAAGAGGAAGGAATCCTCGATGGGGATTACGTACTCGTGCAAAAACAATCGACTGCAAAAAATGGTGATCGTGTCGTTGCCCTTCTTCCTGATGGCGAGACTACGCTAAAAACATTTTTCAAGGAAGCCAACGGATCAATTCGCTTGCAACCTGCTAACCCCGATTTTAAGCCGATATTAGTTGAATCTTGTCAAATACAAGGCATAGTCACTGGCGTGCTTCGCTCCTACTAACTAACGATAGCCTCGTCCATGCACTTACTGCTTCTTCAATAATATCCTCAGGGTGAACAGCTATACCAACCCACCCATCGCGGATAGTTTGTATGCAACCAGCGGAAGCGCTATCTCCGATGCGCCCTGGTACTGCAAAGCATTGCCTACCATGCTCTTCAACAGCGATCCTTGCCGTGATGAGTGCGCCGCTTCTACGGGCTGCTTCTACGACAAGGACCACTGATGACAAGCCCGAGATGATTCTGTTCCTACGCGGAAAATAAGCAGGCTGCGGAGGTCGGTGACACGGGAATTCACTTAACACTACCCCACCGCTGTGTACAATCGAGTCAAACAAGGGTGTATGCTCTTTGGGATACACAACACTAAGACCAGAACCTAAGATCGCGGCAGTGCTTCCACCATGCTGCAACGCCGCTCTGTGCGCTGCTGCATCAATCCCTCTTGCCCCGCCTGAAATAATTGCAACATCCGCTTCAACAAGTTCCTTCGAAAAAGCAATCGCTTGTTCAATACCGTACCTAGAACATCTTCTAGAACCAACTATCCCAACTGATGCAAGCGCCACAGCCTCTAGTTCTCCTCAGTACCAACGCACGCTGGGACATGCAGGGAGCGGCAAGGGGAACTGCGGAAAATCATCATCCTTGCCGATAACTACCATGGCGACCACTGCACGAGCGGATCT
>JACNLR010000212.1 GCA_014381385.1 Planctomycetota bacterium
CGCCGATTTCAAATTCGCCGATACCTTCAACAGCACATAAATCACCAACAGAAATGATTTCTGCAGGCGTTTTGCCTAAATCCTTAAACCTATACACCTTCTGGGCTCTTGCTTGCCTATGTTCGTGTTCGTGGCAGATAGTCACCGCTTGACCAGCCGACAACGCACCAGAAACAATTCGCCCAATTGCAATTCTTCCCGTATAAGGCGAATAGTCTGCACTTGCGATGAGCATTTGTAGTGGTATATCTGCGTAGCCAACAGGAGAAGGCAAGTAGGACATAATGGAATCAAGCAACGGCTGCATATCGCCTTCGTATTCCCCAGCTTGTGTAGAAGACCAACCATCTCTCCCTGAGGCATAAATAATTTGAAAATCCAATCGCTCATCGCTTGCTCCTAGCGCAACAAGCAAATCAAACACTTCATCTACAACTTCATCAACACGAGCGTTCGGCCTGTCACACTTATTAACAACAACAATAATCGGGTGGTCGAGTTCCAGTGCCTTGCCAAGGACAAACCGTGTTTGTGGCATAGGTCCCTCAAAAGCATCAACGAGAAGCAAAATGCCATCTGCCATTTTTAAAACGCGTTCAACTTCACCACCAAAATCAGCATGCCCCGGCGTATCAATAATATTTATTCGACAAGTCTTATCAGCATGATCACCTACTTGTGGCCGATAAGTCACAGCACAATTCTTAGAAGTAATTGTAATCCCTCGCTCTTTTTCAAGTGGGTCGGAGTCAAGAATGCAATCAGCTTCGTCCCTGTTGAGATCCATCGCTCCACAATAAGCAAGCAGCGAATCAACGAGCGTAGTTTTACCATGATCAACGTGCGCAACGATGGCGACATTTCGTAAGTTTGGATCTGCGGTATGGAGCATGGCTTGGGTTCCAAAAAGGAAAAGTGCAAAAAGAGATTGAAGCCCAGTATTTTACTCTACTAGCGAACTTTTTGAGGAATTAAAGCAATAGTTGGTCAATCTCACTTATACATGCCCTGTAGGGACAAAATGTTTTGCTCTGCAGCAAATAGCAAGGGGTACACCTGTTTGTAGGCATTGCTTAGTTTGATGAACTCTTCTTCAATAGCAAGTTTGGCATCCTCACGAATTTCACGCTGCGTTTGACTGGTGGCTTCACCTCGTACTATCCTTGCAAACGCCGTCATTGGGTCGCTGTAGGTTGCATTCAATGTCTCGGTAATGGTCCGCCATATTCGAAGCGCGTCATCGAGCCGCCTGTTCCAAAGAGTTTTTGCATCAGAGGTCATCTCTTCGGTCCGATACCAGCGCTCAGTGTATTCGTCGTACCATTCTCGAACAGATGTTTCGTATGTAAAATTATTGGGGTTCGAGTCTTCAGCCATTTGCTTGAGTTGGGGCACTCCTAACAATCTCATTTTTGCATCAGATACTTGTTGAATCAAAGCAAACAACTCGCCTTGCTCTATCACCATGTCTTTTATCTGGCGCTCTTTACTTTTCTGAATTACATAGAGCGAACTCTTGCTTTTCTTTGGAAATGCAGTCCAGTCTACATATTCCAGTGCAATGCCAATTGCCTTTGGTGTCATTGATTCTTTTGGCAACAACCGATTAGTTTTCTTTGCGGCGAACTCGTATGCTTTTGTATACTGAATCGCATAGGAACTTTGCAACAATTCTTTCCAAAATATTTTTATAAATTCCGACTTGTACAATATGTTCGATTTTTCAAACGCCTCTGCTACTGCGTCGTATCCGCCCTCGACAAAAGGCACGCTTACGAAGATGCCATAGCAATTTTTTGCAATCTGTAAAGGGTCCGCATCTTTTTTAGCGACTATCGCATGGTACGTGTACCTCTTTTTATATTTTGCTAAGATGGGTGCGATTTTTGCAATTTCAATGGAATCCCCGCCAGTCGATTCAACATCGAAAACGATATGTTGCACCTTTTTGTAGGCGTTCAATTTTTTTAACATTTCGGCAATGGAGTCTGCGGAAATATACTCCGTTGAAAATTTCCCCGCAATAGTCTCAGGAATAATACCAACTTCACCTTGTAGTCTCACGACAACGTACCCATTTGCAATGGGCTTTGGCTCCTTCTCTTCTTGAGGTACATGAATTCGTTCTTCAGGCTCAGTCTCAAACTGCTCCCCTTCGCGGGCAACGGTAACACTAATAATGTCTTCGATAAAAATAGGTTCGCCTGAAACCTTCACATACATTTCGTGAAGTTTGTCTACTTCTCCGGTGTATACTTTTTCTTTTCCGCGATCGGTTACTCGAACTAGTACGCCTTCCCCTAATTGCGCCGTCCACGTTGTACCGTCTTCTAATGTGTATGTAATCGTATCGCTAGAATGATTCGTACCAAAAAAGCAGAGTAGCCAACATAGATTTGCAATGAAAGTAGGTATCACGATTCCTATCGTAGCAATAGGCGGTACATAATTCAATTAATTCTGACTGAATCGCTGTATCATTCCCTACATGTCAAGTAAAACGAATTCCTTAGATGCAAGAATGCAATTGTGGCTGCAAACCCACGCATGCAGGCCTTCGGCAGCGATGCGATCACTTTGTGACGCTACGCTGAACCACGCAGAAGGTGAAATGTTAACGTCTTCAGAGCAATTGCAATTTATTGCATTTCTTGCCGCATCAATCAAAACAAAAAATGCAATCGAAATTGGCGTCTTTACTGGCGCTAGTGCACTTGCCATTGCAGAAGTACTTCCCAGTGACGGTACACTTGTTGCTTGTGATCTCACCGATGAGTATCTAGCCACTGCACCAGACGCTTGGCAAGAAGCTGGAGTCGAACAGAACATCGACCTTCGCATTGCACCCGCTCTGGAAACTTTGCAGGCATTGCTCGATGAGGGCAAAGCAAACTCGTTTCAATTTATGTATATCGATGCAGACAAAACAAATAGCATGAACTACTACGAGTTTGGCTTACAACTTCTTTCTACTGGCGGGATTATCGCCATCGACAATATGTTCTACGGCGGGCAGGTTGCAGATGAATCGTACGATGACCAAAACACCGTTGCTACTCGCGAACTCGCAGCGTTTCTCCATGCAGACAAACGTATCGATTTCTCGCTTATTCCAATAGGGGACGGCCTAGCCCTCGCGCGTGTCCTTTAAGTAATCCAGTAAGTAGCGGCGCACTAGTTAGGTGCATGGACCCCACGCATCGACAACTGCGAGCAAGTCACTAACATTTACTGTGCCGTCACCGTTTATATCTGCAATACCATCGGTACCCCATTGATCAATAACCATAAGTAGATCTGTAACGCCAACACCACCATCCTTATTTACATCTGCTAAAAAGCAAGGTGTAGGTTCGCCACAGAAAGCGTTTGTAAATATTACGTTATCAACACCCGCTTCTATAATTGAAGGGTCCATTTCATCGGCAACTGTAAACAAGAGTCTCATTTCGAGTTCACCTACTTCGTCGAAGTAATCAAGCAAATTAAACTCAACAAAGCGCCACCCGCCTTGCGCATCTTCGCCTTCTGGTCCGACAGTCTCAAGTGAAGTGAATGTGTTTCCGTTATCAAGCGTTATCTCGATAAACATCGCGTCTTCGTTTGCATTGGCACCACCACAATTAGAACCATTGCTATACCAACGGTAATAACTTACTGTAGGAGCCTTGTCCATATCAACAGTAATACTCGGCGAATACAGCATCGTCGAACCGTTATCGACATCTTCGTGGAAGTTATTTCCGGTAAGAAAACAGAACCCTGAACCACTCACATCCGTTGTTGGATCGCATTGATCACCGCTTCCAGATGGGATAGCGCGTTGCCAGTTTCCTGTATCAGCACCACTTATTGCAAGCCACCCCATGTTCGTTTGGAAGTTATCACTGAATACCGTATCCCTG
>JACNLR010000076.1 GCA_014381385.1 Planctomycetota bacterium
CTTTGCACCTCGTAACCCACGAAGCGCGTAATGCCGATCGCCTTCAAAGTTAAGTACAACATCCACTAAATGTTCAAGAACTCGTGGTCCAGCAATTTGCCCATCTTTTGTTACGTGGCCTACAATCATTACCGGCATGTGGAGTTGCCTTGCAAGGTATACAAGTTCAAGGCAACATCTTCGTATTTGAGAAACACTTCCGGGCGCTGACTCTGAATCATTTCTATAAACCATTTGAATTGAATCGATAACAAGCAATTCAGGTCGAATGTCTAATACTTGTTCTGTAATACGCGCTAAATCTGTATCTGCAAGCACATACAATCCGTCTAAGCCGTCTTCTGCAACATCTTCGTGCGCAAGAAGACGCTCTGCCCGTAATTTACACTGGTATGCTGACTCTTCGCTTGTAGCATATAAAACCCTACCACCGCCGCGAGCTGCTCCAATAGCCGCCTGCATCATGAGTGTCGACTTGCCTATCCCAGGATCCCCTGCGATAAGGACTACACTCCCAAGCACAAGACCGCCTCCGAGCACTCTATCGAGTTCGTTTATTCCTGTAGACATTCGACCAATTGCGGGTGCGTCAATTTCCAAGATTTTGATTGCTTCGGCCTCACCACCGAATTCATTTACCCTTGCTGCGAAGTTTGCCGCAGCGTTTGGGGTTGTTGCCGACTGCTCGCTTGCTTGCAATGCCAGCGAATCCCATTCGCCGCACGAAGAACACTTCCCCATCCACGTCGGAGTTGTTGCTTTACACGCGGCACATTGATACATTTGTTTTGCTTTTGCCATAGCGCGGAATCATACTCGTGGTTTCTGACGACCCCATGTCATGCTGCGGTTTTTCTTGTTTCAACAAAACCGCAACATACACACAAACACCCTTTCTCCTCTGAGACTTTTATTAGCCCAAAAATCGCCTCTGAGACTTTTATTAGCCTAAAAATCGCCTCTGAGACTTTTTTGAAAAAAAAGTCTCAGAGGAGAAAAAGAGGAGAGGTCGAATTCGAGGGTCTTTTTATCCTACTTTTCGATTGTTGATTGTTTACTTGGTTTTCTTTGCACTTATAGAGCGTTGTGAACGCCAAGCCCAAGAAGCCCACGCTCGTACTTCAGATCTTCGCTGCTTTGACGATAGGCTTGAAAACTCGCCATCCTTACCAAAAGCAGTTTCTTTTCGCCATGCGAGGTAACTTCCCTTGCCAGTTTTACACCGACAACGAAGAAGAAGCAGGATGGAAACCCACAAGCCGCCAATCGTGTCGCAAAACGCCCTCATGCCTTACGAGGAGTGCCCATTTCCAGAATGAAGTGGGCTAAACCGGCTACCGAGTAACCCAACGCGCTTATTTGTATTGCTTGTTGGCAAAAGCGGCCGTACAACAGCCATTATCGCGAGCGCCAACAGAGAGCCCGTCCAAAGATACGGCGCCCAACCAAGATATGTATATATAGACACAATCAAAACGAGCAAAAGCGCAGTTGGAATCATGCCTTCCCACGCCAATCGCATAAGTTGGTCAAACCTAAATCGGGGCAATGTCCACCGAATCATCATCGCTAAAAAGACAAGTAAAAATACTTTGCCAAGAACAATTCCAAACTGCAACGCGATAAGTAGGAAACCACCCGTTGCTGGTAAATCCCAACCCGTGATTGGGTTCAATGACCAACCACCAAGGAACAATGTCGTAAAGAACGCTGCACCGACAAACAAGTGAATATATTCACCCATAAAAAATAGAGCCCAGCGCATAGAAGAATATTCCGTATGCCAACCACCGACAAGTTCTTGTTCAGCCTCAGACAAGTCAAACGGCGCTCGGTTCGCCTCTGCAAGCAAGCAGACATAAAACAAAACTGCAACAAGGGGTTGTTGCACTATATTCCATTGACCTGTGAGTTGTTGCGAGACGATTGTTTCAGGCAGCAAGGTGCCTGACGTAATAACAACGCAAAGGAGCGCTAGCCCCATCGGTATTTCGTAACTGATAATTTGCGCACTTGCACGCAAGCCACCTAAAAAGGAAAACTTATTATTTGACGCCCAACCACCCAGACCAACGCCATAGACTCCAAGGGAAGCCGTCGCGACAAAGTATATGACGCCAATATTTATATTCGCTCCCATGATTGCGACTGTTTCGCCACCAGAGAGTTCTAAACCACCAGCCCACGGGATTACAAGAAATCCAATCATCGCTGGAATAACTGTCAAAGCTGGCGCGATTGTGAACATCCCCTTGTCCACGCCCGCTGGCATAAAATCCTCTTTGACAAACAACTTAAGACCGTCAGCTAATGGCTGGAGTAATCCAAACTTGCCAACTCGATCTGGACCAATACGGTCTTGTACCCAAGCGCAAACTTTTCGCTCAAGAAGGATGAAGTATGCAGCTGCGCCAAGTGCAAGGTGCAAAATCACCAATAGTATGACAACCGACGTGAGTAGTTGCGGTGTAATCCATGTTGGGACCCATTCAGGCATTGGAGTGGAATTATACTCTTTCTCTGCTTGAATTTGCCGCGGGCAATTCCGATTTAAAATAATCTTGCAGCGCTGCTACTTGCCACGTACCACCGCGGAGTGCCTCGATGGCGAGCACTGCAGCGCGAGCTCCAGTAATCGTAGTAATCATAGGAATTCTTGCGCCAACCGCCATCGCACGAATCTGACCTTCATCAGTCTGAGCGCCTGTATGCGTTGGCGTATTAATAATCAAATCAATTTCACCGTTTGCAATCTTGTCCAGAATGTTCGGGCGAGCACCCTCAGATATTTTACGAATCAACCGCGTATCAACGCTATGGGAAGCAAGCAAATCTCGCGTTCCACTTGTAGTAAAAACTGTAAAGCCCATTGAAACGAGAGAGCGGGCAACTTCAACAGCGTGCACCTTATCGCTCTCTCGAATTGATAGGAAGACCTGCCCAGATGTGGGGAGCGCTCTGCTCACGGCTATCTTTGCTTTTGCAAGTGCAATAGGTAATGACCTGTCCATCCCCATGACTTCGCCTGTCGAGCGCATCTCAGGACCAAGTACAACATCAACACCGGGGAATTTCTCAAACGGAAACGCTGGTTCTTTCACTGCGTAAAAACCTGTCTCTGGAATTTCCTTCGTCTTGAGTTCGCAAAGCGATGCGCCCATCATTACCTTTGCTGCAACACGTGACCAAGGGTACCCCTTTGCTTTTGCGACGAATGGAACGGTTCGGGATGCTCGAGGATTCACTTCGATTACATAGACCGTTTCATTTTTCACAGCGAACTGTACGTTCATTAATCCTCTGACTTTCAGTCGCTCAGCCATTGCGCATGCTTGCCTTCGCAATTCATTCACAATCGAATTTGGTAACGAATACGGTGGCAAAACACAACTGCTGTCACCACTGTGAATCCCCGCTTGTTCAATGTGTTCCATAACACCACACACAATCGCTTGCGAGGGTTCGCTTGGAAGAGTAATTTGCCTTGAGGCTGTTTCTTCGTGCGGCTCAAAATCCGCAATAACGTCAACGTCAATTTCAATTGCTTCAGAAAGAAAGCGATCAATAAGCACAGGGGCGTATTCTAATTCCGAAACGTCTACCGCTGTTTGCATGTAATACCGAAGAGCTGTTTCATCACTGCAAATTTCCATACCGCGTCCACCAAGAACATAACTTGGACGAACAAGTACTGGATATCCAATGGCACTTGCTGTAGTTACTGCGTCTTCAAGGGAATAGGCAATACCATTCTCCGGCTGGCGTAATGCAAGTTCATCAAGCATCGCTTTAAACCGGTCGCGATCTTCAGCAATGTCAATCGATTCTAGTCCCGTACCTATGATTGGCACGCCTGCGGCTGCTAGCCCATGTGCTAAATTCAAGGGGGTTTGCCCACCAAACT